>JAPLDC010000329.1 GCA_026391935.1 Bacteroidota bacterium
TTATTATAATATTTAAATTCATTTAATTTCACTGCTATTATTTCCTCAAAATCAACGAGGTCGCTGAACTGGAGCGTATCTTTGATCTTCATCGTTTTTACCAACTCCTTTAGGGTAGTATCAAGCTTTTGGGTAGCAGATTCAATCATACCCAGATATTTCATTCCGAGTTCATCGGTAATTTCATATTTGCTCACATTTACCAACCCGATTATGGAAGCAAGAGGACCTCTCAAATCGTGGGAGGCTTTATATACAAATATTTCCAACTCAATATTACTCGCGACCAATTCTTCTTCCGCTCTTTTTCGAGCGGTAATATCAGCATGGATGCCTATTGTCCCTACAAGGTTTCCATAACTATCAATATATGGCGAAAGTCCTACCAGAAACCATTTTTGTTTTCCTGTCCGTGTTTGTAACAAAATTTCATACTGTTCTGAATTTCTTTGGCTTTGTTCTAAACTTTTTGATGTATTATTATCAATAATACTTTTTTGAGCAAAAAATAATTCAGTTGCTCTCTTCCCTTCGATATCAACAAAGTTATATTCCAATAATTTACAAAATGCCTCGTTGGCATATTTTATTTCATCCTTATTATCCACAATCAAGATCCCTTCATTCATAGAATCTACAATATCTTCCCAATGGTGTTTAGGAGAATATTCCAACATGCGGTATTTTTTTATTGCAATAAAAGCTAGAATAGAAAAAAGAGTTGTTAAGGAAGATGTTATAGGAACATCATTAATTTTAAATAAAATTGGAAAAACTATTTCAATTACAATTCCAATAATAATTGGAATAGTGAATCCGAATGCCAAGAGTGTGGCTTGATTTTTCTCTTCAACAGTTTTCCATTTTCTTTTTAAATTCAACCAAAACACTAACAGCATAAATAATGCGCCCAAACTGATCCACGATAAAAAAACCAAAGTAATAAAGTTTACGTTTGGGTTAAAGATCCAATGCCAGTATTCTGATTTTATCTGAGTTGATTGAATAAGATTACCGTCAATACAAAAAGCGAAAAACATTGCAGGGAAAACTACAATCGAAAATAAAATATTCCAGGATATTTTTTTGTCAAGTTTTGTGAAAAACAAAGAAAATAGTATTCCAAAAATAACTACTAGCGATAATGCTTTTTGAACTATGCTGTACCAAAATTCAGCAGCAACAGCTGTGCTACTTAATTTCAGAACACCTTCAGTGAGTTGCCATAACATTAACGTAAATACAAAAATGGCAAAATAACCCGTGACGCGTGTTCTCTTTATAAAAAGAGAAACATAAATAAAAATAAAGAGATTAATGGTCGCAGGAATTAACGAAAGAAAATAAACATCTGTTCGGCCAAAATCAAATTCGAAAATCGCAGATCTCATATTTTTTGAAGATTGTAACTAATTTTTAGTTAAGCTATTATAAAATCCTTGTTAATTTACAAATAAATTCCCGTTTTTTCTCTGAGCAACTAATTAATTATGTTCATCTTAAAAAATGTATAAATAATCTTGAAAATAAAAGCGGGATAAAATGCAATGCATTTATCCCGCTTAAAATAATTTTGCCGAGGAGCTATCTATTCTGCTACTTGCACCATTTTAAAAGGCACATTAATGATTGCTTGGTAATCTTCCCCAGCTTCTAACATATCTTCGTCATCTTCTTCGTAATACCAGTTGATCACGACTACGCTTCCCCCTTTGTTGATTGCTTCCAATTTTTTAAAAACATCTAAAATGCATTTAGATGAACTTGTATTAAAATACTCCAACTGAATATTAACATTCGTTGCAGGCTGTGGTTTTGATGCATATTTTTCTAACCAATCTACCAATGGTTTATAAAACTCGATTGAGTTTTCCGGTATTGATCGTCCTTTTATTTCTAAAAAGCCTTTTCCGGTATCAAAGGTGATGGTTGGAGTTTTTGGTGTTCCCTCAATTGAAATTGTTTCCATAATCTTATTTTTATTGTGATATTTTAATGTTTAAACTGAAAAACGAAAATTTGTCATCCACTGGTGAAAAGTTAAAATTTAATTTTTCTCCTGTCTTGCGTGCAATATCTATCATTCCTAATCCACCACCACCTTTCATCGACATTTCACCATTATTTAATACGGCTTTGTAATATTCTTTCAATTCTTCTTTAGAAAGGGCATTAATATCTTCTAACCGTTTTTTTAATCCTTCAACATTGTCCTTTTTAATGTAATTTCCTGTAACAATATTATATTGATTATCAAGCTTACCGATCATAAAAATAGCTGAACGGATAACATCATTTTGCTCCGGAGCAACTTCATCCATGTGATGATAAAGATTCTGAAGACACTCAACCAATACGTTATAAACTTTCTTTTTGATCTTAGGTTCTTCTTGCAGATTATCCAACTTGGATTCCATTATCTGCAATATTGAGGTAAGCAATTCTGATGTGATATCACCTTTAAAAGAGAGCATAATATTATTACGTTCCATTTTATCGTAAAAATCGTAAATATCTAACATCATAAAACCCTAGGTTAAATCGACAAATCTGATAATTCTGATTATAAATTAAGCAAATATATAAATAAGTTTAATTAATCAAACAGTAATACATATTTTTATCCTATTTATTTAACTCTTAAAATGGCGAAAATCCCATATTTTTAAGGGTTTATAAACAATTTGAATCAATTCATTGTAAATGCAAACGTATTCCCATTTATTGTAAGGGTTGCCTGATTGTCACAAACGCCTGTACCATAATCAACAGTTCGAGTAGCAAGTCCTTCAGGTATCAGGTCGATTCTTCCTGATTCGATCCAGCTACAAGAAACACGTTTCACAACTGGAGTCACCACATTTACAGTATAATTTTTTCCATCACGATTTTTGCCTGTTGCACTACCTGTAAAAGAGAAAACATCATTATATGGGTTCAGATCACCTGTTCCTGCAGTTTGCGTCAAGGTTCTTGTACATGCCCACTCCAGATTCCAACCAGAACCTATACATTTTCCACCGATAATATTGTTAGTAAAAGAATATAAGGAATTGTGAATTATCATCATGCTATCACAAGCATATTGAACAAAACTGGATGCACCGGGATTTTTAACATAATAATTGATCAATTTTACTGTTACAACGGCTCCCATGGCATCCCAAGAACGGTCAAAAGTGGCTTGAACCTTTCCCATTCTGGTTTTACCGTCAATCGAATCAACGATACCTACTGTTCCATAATTCAATGTCATAGTCACCGGAAAACCATTTAATGTGTCAGCGGGATCAATTTCAATCAATGGCGAAGCCGACATGACAGATTTTACACCCTGCTCTTTTATAGCAAAGCCATTGATAACACCCATACGACCTGTAAATTCGCCTTCACACACGCTATTATCAATAGCTGATTGGGTTTCTGTATCTGGTTTTTCTTTTTTACAAGAATTAAGAGTTATTGCTGCTACTGCAGAAACAAGGAGAAGAGATGAAAATAAAATACGTTTCATGGGAAATTCTTTTTTATGAGCAAGCTAATTTTTTATCCTACCGATCAAATGTAGGAAATTTTTAATTATCTACCAAAATCCAGATTGCACGGAATTTCTTCTTCGTTAAAAACGAATCCCGATGACCAGAATATCATCGATCTGCTGATAAGAACCTCTCCATTTTTCAAAGGTTTCGTCCAATGATTTACCTTGGTTATCCATACTCAGATACTGCATCGATAAGATCAATTCATTGAAGCGTTTTACCATGAATTTTTTGCCCTTTTCACCACCAAATTGATCTGCAAAACCATCGGAGGCCATATAGACAGAATCTCCTTTTTGAATCTTGACAGTATGTGCTGTAAATTTGCGCCCTGCATCCAATTGTGAACCACCAATTGGATTTTTGTCGGCTTCTATTTTTTCAAGCTTCCCCTTGTTCACTTTATATAAAGGACGATAAGCACCTGCATATTGCAATTCAGTATTTTCACTATCAATACAACATATAGCCACATCCATCCCATCGCTTGTATCCACCACATTGGTGCCTTGTTTTAAAGCTGCCTGAACCCCTCTATGAAGGGCGTTTAATATCTCATCAGCTTCTGTGATGCCGTTCTCACTAATGATCTGATTCAATAAATTATGTCCTATCATACTCATAAAAGCTCCAGGAACACCGTGTCCGGTGCAATCAACTGCCGCAATTATTTTTTTTCCATTTTTCACTCCGAACCAATAAAAATCACCGCTAACGATGTCTTTTGGTTTGTATAAAATAAAAGAAGAAGGGAAATATTTAAACACCTGTTCTAAAGGCGGTAAAATAGCTAATTGGATACGCTTAGCATATTGAATACTGCTAGTAATGTCTTTATTTTTTTGCGCTAACTCCTGTGTTCGCTCTTCGACTTTATCTTCCAGAATTTTATTTTCACGTTTGATGGAACTTGTTCGATGCTTTACAAATGCCCAGAAACCACCAATTATAAGGAATATACAAAGTGCATAAAACCATTTCGTTTTCCAGAATGGCGGATTGATCCTGATATGAAGTGTTACGCCTTCATTATTCCATGTGCCATCATTGTTCGCTCCTCTTACTCTTAAAACATAATCCCCGCCACCAAGTTCGGTATAGCTCGCATAACGTTGCGTACTCGGTGGGGACCAATTTTCATCAACACCTTCCAACATATAGGAATATTTATTTTTTCCCGGCATTTGATAATCCAATGCAGCAAAATCAAAAGAAAAGAAATTTTGTTTGTATGAAAGTTCTATATATTTTTTATCATAGATCAACGTATCCATTTGTACTTCATTACCGAAACGCTTAAATGATATAATATGAACTTGAGGAATATTAGGATTATCTTGAATTTTTTCAGGAAAGAACGTATTAAAACCGCTCACACCGCCAACAAAAATTTCACCACTCTTACTTTGAAAATAGGCTCCTTGATTAAATTCCAACCCTTGCAGACCATCATTAAGATCATAATTTCTGAAAGCAGAACCATTTTCATTTTTTATTTCCGGATTAAATTTTGAAATTCCTTTATTCGTTGTCATCCAAAAATTTCCTTTTTTATCAGGCAAAATACAATAGATAAAATCATTTGGCAATCCATCTTTCTCAAAATACGCTGAGAATTTTCCAGACTTCAAGTCCAACTTATTCAAACCATTGGAAGTACCAAACCACATATTTCCATTATGATCTTCAAAAGAACAATTAACCGAATTGGAACTTATACTATTAGCTACTTCATCTCTGTTATAAACTCTGAAAACATTTGATTCAGGATCATATTTTACAACACCACCACCATCTGTTGCGATCCACAGATTTTTTTTACTATCCTCATAAATACTGTATACGTTATTGTTGCTTAAGCCATTTCCGGTATTATAATTTGTAAAATGCTCAGTGGTTTTATTATACAAAAACACTCCTGCACCATATGTTCCCACCCAAATATTACCTCGGGAATCCTGAAAGATCGAGACGATGGTTGCAGCTGCTATAGATTTAAATTCAGGATAAATTGTTACCTTTTTTGTTTTTGTATCATACGAATTTAACCCTGCACCCCAGGTGCCTACCCAAATTATTCCATCTTTATCTTCACATAATGAAAGTATCGATTCCGTTGAACCTGTTGATAATTGAGGATAAAACTGAAACGTATTGGTCTCTCTGTCTAATGTTGTCAATCCACCGTGACTGGTGCCAACCCATAATAAACCATTGTGATCTTCCATAAGTGCCAACACAAGATTACTTTTGAAAGATTTACTTGCATCGGAATTACTATTATACAATTTAAATTTGCTTGATGCATGAAAATGTGCATTTACCCCTCCACCTTCGGTGCCTATCCATACAGACCCAACTTTATCGTGATAGATACATTTAATTTGATTACTTGTAATTCCGGAAATGTTTTTTTCGTCATATACAATGTTCCTGAAACGACCGGTTTTTTTATTGTATAAATTTATCCCGCTTCCATAAGTTGCAATCCATAAAATGCCACTAGCATCTTCATCAATATTCATAATTTGATTATTAACCAAACTATTCGGATCAGCAGAATTACTTCTTATGTTTTTAATAAATTTTCCAGATTGCGGATCAAAAATTTGTATCCCCTCATACGTTCCTATCCAGAACAATCCTTCTTTGTCTTCATGAATACAGCGTATTAAATTAATACTTTCAAAAAGTAATGCTCCTTTAGAATCGTATTGATTAAAATGTTCAAATTTATTAGTCCGCTTATCAAAAGAGTTTAACCCTCCACCATATGTCCCTATCCAAATTTTTCCATCAGGGCCTTCATCCAAGGACCATGCATTGTTATTTGAAAGAGAATTTACGTTATTTTTATCATTAAGGTATCGCGTATATTTTTTTGTTTTTTGATTATAAGAATTCAAAACATCGTCTGTCCCGATCCATAATAATCCTTCCTTATCTTCTAAAATAGATTTGACGTTATTATTACTTAAGGTATTCTTATTACCAGAAACACCAATGTGATGTTTAAATTTTCCAGTAACTAAATTATAAGAATCAAAGCCTCCTCCGTTAGTTCCAATAAGCAATTCACCATTTTTCGTTTCGTATAAAGCATTGATAAAATTATTGGAAAGAGAATTTGAATCGAGTTGATTGTTTTTAAATACAGTAATATTATAACCATCAAATTTATTGAGCCCATCCTGCGTACCAAACCACATAAAACCCCTGCTATCCTGCAAAATGCAGTTTACAACCCCCATAGATAATCCTTGCTCAGATGTAATGCGACTGAATTTTAATTCCTGGGAATAAGAAGGAATAATAACACCAAAAAAAAGTGTTACGATCAATAATAATTTGATAATTGCGGAGTATATCTTATTCAAAACAGAGTATTTAAAAGTAAAGGTATAAATTTTAGTAATCTCAGCACTAAGGCAAGAGAAGAATAAGGTTAATTTTTTTGAGTAGATTTTTTGGTATATTCAAAACAAAGGATTAGTGTAGAGCAATGAAATCAGAGATCTCCAATCCATATAAAACTATTTATATCCGTATGCCAATTACCAATATATCATCCACTTGCTCCAGTTCCCCTTTCCACTGTTCGAAATGAAAATTAAGGATCTGTTTTTGTTCCTCCATCGTATTGTCTTGAATCTCAATTAACAATTGTTGGAATTTTTTATACTTAAATTTTTTTCCAAAAGGTCCGCCAAACTGATCGGCATAACCATCAGTAAATAAATATACCGAATCCCCTTTTTCCAATTTAACAACATGATTTGTAAACTCTTTTACATGAGCATCCTCTGAATCTGCTCCAATCGCTAGTTTATCAGCCTTTATTTCAATAAATTGTTTTTGACGAACAAGGTATAAAGGATTATTAGCACCGGCATATTGCAATTCTTTCTTTTCGAAATTAATGGCACACAAAGCAATATCCATCCCATCTTTTATTGAATTTAATGTTTTTGTGATCTCTCTGTTTAAGAAACCCAATGCATCAGCAGGCGAATTAACTGCAGCGGCAGTGGTTGTCTGATTTAAGATCGTACTGCCAATGATACTCATCAGTGCTCCCGGAACTCCATGGCCGGTGCAATCTACAGCTGCCATGACCACAATATTCTCTTTTGGTTTTCCATCTTGCGGAGTTGTTTGAACAGCAGCATGCCAATAGAAATCGCCACTCACAATATCCTTTGGTTTAAAGAAAATAAAATAATCCTTCAATACAAGATCTATTTTTTCTGATGGTGGTAAAATAGCTTGTTGAATCCGTTGTGCATAATTTATGCTATCGCGGATATCCTTATTTTTCTCTTCAATGATCACATTTTTTTGTTCCAACTGATTATTGGATTCGGCCAACGCCAGACGGGAAATAATTTCTTTTTTGGTAAGATTCGTTCGTGTATGAATTAACAAAATTGTAAATAATGCAACGGATAAAATTAGCAAGCCTCCGTTAATTAAAACATCGCCAACACTAAGTTGTCCGAAAAGTTGAAAGAAAACAACATTGGCAATAAGTGAAATCACCACTACAAAAATGGAATAGATAGGACGCCACAATACAAACATACCACCTCCGATAAACAAAGCGATGTATGCAAACGTGTGTTTCTGCAATTCAGAAATATTCATCACATTAAACATATACGCATTTTGAATTGAGATACCAACGAATGGGATCAAAACAATAATTTCGGGATGATCAATAAATTTTTTTCGAAACAAAACCACCAAAAGTGTTATGAATGTAACGACTAATCGAAAAATAAGAAAATCGGTGAAATGAAGCGGACTATTATAATAATCACCGATTGCCCAAAGAGGATCCATTCCAACAGCCACCCATGCAATAAGCACATGGTATTTATAGGCAGCAGCCTTCAGTTCGGTTTTCCAATCAACAGGAGTGATTTGATTGATCTTTGCCATATTATTATCGTTACTATTATCAAATTTAATCAATTGCCCCTAATAATTTCTATTTTTGTACAAATAATACAATAATGAAGAAAGGTAAAGATACAGAATGGTTTGAATGCTGGTTTGATTCGTCCTACTACCATATATTGTATAAGAACAGAGATTTTACAGAAGCTGAATTGTTTATCGACAACCTTATTCAATTGCTTCAACCTGCAAAAAAAAGTCGTGTGCTTGATCTTGGGTGTGGGAAAGGCCGGCATTCCATTTATCTTAATAAAAAAGGATTTGACGTAACAGGTATCGACCTTTCACCTAAAAGCATTGATTCCGCAAAGACGGAAGAAAACGAAACCCTGCATTTTTATGTTCATGATATGCGGAAACTTTTTCGCAGCAATTACTATGATGTCGTATTGAATCTTTTCACCAGCTTCGGTTATTTCGAAAATCAACGGGACGACAATGCTACGATCAAAGCTGTTTCACAAGCCTTAAAACCAGGAGGGATCTTTGTGTTGGATTTTATGAATTCAAAAAAAATAATTAAAGATCTTGTTGCTCAGGAAAACAAAACAATAGAAGGAATAGAATTTAAGATCAGCAAGAAATTAGAAAATAATTTTATCGTAAAACAAATTAATTTCACAGATAAAGGCAAAGACCATTGTTTTCAAGAACGTGTAAAAGCATTAACACTAAACGATTTTGAGAAATACTTTGAAGCCAATAACCTTAAAATTGTAAATTTGTTGGGCAACTACCAATTGAATCCATTTGATGAATTGAATTCGGATAGGTTGATAATCGTTGCGAGAAAAGAATAAAACACACCCCTGCCCCTCTCAAGAGGGGATTTGGTTTATAGTGCGACTAGAAATTAGCTTCGCATTTATGATTTTTATTTGAAGAATAATTAAAATACATAATGGGATGCATTCCCCTCTTGAAAGGTTAGGAGTGTGTCTACGAAAAGATTAAAATAAAAATACACAATGAATTATTTGATGTACCTCATTCTTTTTCTATCTGTTATCATTAGCGGAACGAGTGTACTATTTATTAACATCAGCAGTAAAAATTTAAAACTAATTCTTTCGTTCAGTGGAGCTTTTTTATTTGCGATAAGTGTACTTCATCTGATTCCTGAAATTTATTTGTCCGGCACTCCTAATGTTGGCATTTATATTTTGATTGGATTCTTCGCTCAAATTTTATTGGAATTTTTCTCTGAAGGAATCGAACACGGACATATTCATGTTCATAAACATAATCATCAGCACAATGCTTTTCCTTATGCGATGATGATAGGACTTTCAATTCACTCATTTTTAGAAGGCATGCCATTGGCTAACCTGTCCACAGACTCACACAACTCTTTGTTAACAGGCATAGTCATGCATAATATTCCGATTGCAATAGCATTAATGACGATGTTATTACAATCGCACATCAGCAGACAAACTGCAATTATCTGGCTGATCATTTTTGCATTGGTAACACCACTGGGAACATTTACCAGTTATGCGATCGGTCAAAATATGCTGTTTGATCTTTCTATCTATTTCGATAAGATCATGGCAGTAGTCATCGGGATCTTCCTTCATATTTCAACAACTATTCTTTTCGAATCGAGTGAAAATCACCGGTTCAACCTGATCAAATTTATTGTTATTCTTTTAGGCGCAGGAGTAGCGATCGCAAGTTTGTAATTTCCATTTCTATATTCCGGTACTTTATTATTGAAAGTGAAAAAAGAAAAAATTTATATTTGTCACTCACTTTAACGGTGAATTGTCACAATGAATTTGTGTGTATTCTGGTACACAGGTCAACCTAAGTTTAACGAATGGGATTAGAAATTATCGGAACTATTCCTAGATTTCATTTGGCTCACTGTAGGCTGAACTCAAATGAATCCCCCTAGCCCCCTTTGTAAAGGGGGAATTGTCCTATATTATGTTTTTTTGTAAAAAAATAAATGAACTTTCGAAGTCGCGGGTGAGGATTGAAAGCATATGATGTCGTGGAGTCAGTGCGGCAGCAATTATGCTTTCTTGATTTTTTCTTTCTTTTTGATCAAGCAAAAAGATAAAAAGGAAAATTGGAAGTAGTTTTATTTTTTTGAAATTATATTTACCAAAATCACTTTTTTTTAAACTTTCTTCTGCCCACTTTTTGAAGGCAAAAAGTGGCAAAAACCTCTTTTGTTTTATAATGAAATTCCTTCCTCACTTTCGTTCAGAAGAACCGCGGTAAATAGCTGCTATTCGAGTAAATCTTTCCTCATCAATAAATTTTCTGGCAGCAATTCCCGCTATTTCTGAATAAAACCAAAGACGTAACGATATTGATAATAGTTTCTATGTTTATTTTTTACTCCACTTGCACACTTTGATAAGGGGGAATTGTTCTAATAATGATTTTAGTATATAAAAAAGGGATCAAGTCATTACAACCAGATCCCTCTTAAAAAATACTGTACGCATGATTATTTCAACCCTGCCAATACTTCTTTTATTTTTACAAAATTTGGAATTTCTGCAGCATTTTCAAGTACTTCTACGTAACGCACAACACCCTCTGAATCGATAACAAATGCTGAACGTTTTGAAACACCATTCATACCGATAAATGATTCGTATAAACATCCATAAGCAACAGACGCTTCTTTATTAAAATCTGAAAGAAGCGGAAAATTTAATTTTTGCTCTTCTTTGAATTTCCCCAACACAAAGCGGGAATCAACAGAAATACCAAATACTTGTGCATTCGCACTGTTATAACTCGCAATATCATCACGCATTGAACATAATTCAGTTGTACAAGTGCCTGTAAAAGCGAGTGGGAAAAATAATAACAACACATTTTTTCCTTTGTACTGTGCTAACGAAACCTCATTTTTATCACTATCTAAAAGTGTAAATGCAGGTGCTTTTTGTCCTAATTCAATTTTCATAGTATATTAATATTACAGTTTAAATTAATTAATTATTGAGCGAAAAAACATTCAAAAACATTCTTCCTTCTCTACAATAAAGGTAACAAAATGTTTTAGCAAAAAATCATATTTGCTGCAGCTAATTTCGTAAATTTGCGCAGAAAATTTTGTTAAACCTTTAAAACACATAAAATCATGTCATTAGTAGGAAAAAAAGCACCGGCTTTTAAAGCACAAGCAGTAGTAAACGGAGGAGAATTTGTTGAAGATTTCTCTTTGGAACAATATATCGGAAAGAAACATGTCATCTTTTTTTTCTATCCAAAAGATTTCACATTCGTTTGTCCAACAGAATTACATGCATTTCAAGAAAAAATGGCTGAATTCGAATCACGTAATGTAGCAGTTGTAGCTTGTTCTACAGATACTGAGCAGTCGCACTGGGGATGGTTACAAGTACCAAAAGCACAAGGTGGTATTCAAGGTGTTAAATATCCAATTGTTGCAGACACTACTAAAGTAATATCAATGAATTTTGATGTTCTTTTTGGTGAATACGAAGTGGGTGACAATGACCAGATCATTGCAAATGGGCCGATGATCGCTTACCGCGGGCTTTATTTAATAGATAAAAAAGGAATTGTACGTCACCAATTAATCAATGATCTTCCATTAGGACGTAATGTTGATGAGGCTATCCGTATGGTAGATGCATTGCAATTCAACGAAGAGAACGGAGAAGTTTGTCCTGCAAATTGGGTAAAAGGAGAAACAGCAATGAAAGCTACACATGATGGCGTTGCCAGCTATTTAGCAAAAAACTAATTATTAACATTTTTTATTAATAAGAGAAACGTCCTTAAGCAATTAGGGACGTTTTTTGATTTATATTTGTAAGGTAAAAATTAAAAACGAAAATGAATAAAAATATCTCCCTTGTCTTGAATGTAGTTTTATCAATTGCAGTTGCTATATTATATTATTTACATTTCACTTCGAACTCCGGTGCAAAACAAACCGCTGATGTAAAAGACTCTACAGTAGTTGCCAAACAAATCGTACTTTCTCCAACTGAAATAAAAGCATCCAAGATCGTTTATGTGAATTTAGACATCTTAAGCAAAAATTATGATTTCTTAAAAGATGTAAGCACATCTGCACAAGCAGAACAAAATGTGTTACAAACCGAATATCAAACGAAAGGTCAAAAACTGCAACAAGATTATGCTGATTTTCAGGAAAAAGAAAACAAAGGAATGATGTCCGACAATCAAATAAGCGGGGAGCAGGAAAAATTTGCAGCCAGAAAAGATGAATTGGATCAATTGCAATTAAAATCTGATGCCTTAGGAGAAAAAATTCAGGCAAGAACAGAAGAAGCTCGTAAAAATTTAACCGACTATATCAAGGAATATAATAAATCGGGGAACTACAATTATGTGTTGGCATACAGTGAAGGACCTTTGAGTCCGGTATTATTGGTTAATGACAGCTTGGATATTACCAAAGATATTTTAGATGGAATCAATGCACGATACAAGGAAAGTAAAGGAAAGAAGAAATAATTATACTGTGTAGCTTTGAGATTATCTAAAAATTTAACGTTTTATTTTTAAAGATGGAAACAAATTCAACAACTGGATCACTTATTCATAAAATTAGACACGTTGAAAAATTTCATGATACTTTTAAGATCGGCAACCGATATACACCTACTGCAGAAGTTGGAGAGAATGAATATACCTTGCGTTACAATTTGATAAAAGAAGAGAACGAAGAATACCTGGATGCCTGTAAAAAAGGTGATCTGGTTGAAATTGCAGATGCCTTGGGAGATCAATTATATATTTTATTCGGAACCATTTTACGACATGGTTTACAGCATAAAATTGAAGAAGTATTTGATGAGATCCAACGAAGCAATATGAGTAAGTTGGACGAAAACGGAGAACCAATTTTCAGAGAAGACGGAAAAGTTTTGAAAAGCAACTTATATTTCAAACCAAATATCAAAGCTATATTGGATAAATAATTTCCTTTACAGAAGCACTTTATAGATCATCACTAACCCCGAAATCATTAAAATAATTCCTGCAATTATACTCACGATTCTTAGAATATTTTCACTCAAATAATTGCTGATCTTATTGGCAGAATACGCCTTTAATGTATCAGTAAAAAAAACGGTTAATAGTGAAGTAGAAAAAAACAATGCAATATGGATAAGGGTATACTCTTTATTTGAGCTCACGGTAACAACACATGCCATCCACAAACCAATAACAATAGGATTTAGAAGATTAAGCAGAAAACCTTTAATGATATATAGTGGAATACTCACAGCTTTTACTTCCAAATTTTTTTCCTCCACTTTTTTTCGTTGAAAGACACTAAAAAATCCAAACATCACCAAAACAGTGCCGCCAATCAATCCTGTATATACATTGTT
>JAPLDC010000492.1 GCA_026391935.1 Bacteroidota bacterium
AAGCTTATACATTTCATTGCTTTCAAAACAAACTGCGATTCCTTCTTTGTCGAATTGCAAACGGTGCCCGAATTCACTGATCCAACCCATTTGCTTAGCTGGATTTCCTACCCATAAAGAATATGGTTGCACATTTTTTGTAACAACAGCACCTGCTCCGATAAAAGCATATTCTCCAATATCGTGTCCGCATACAATTGTTGCATTTGCTCCTATCGATGCACCTTTTCCAACATGTGTTTTAGCGTATTCGCTTTTACGGTTCACAGCACTTCTCGGGTTAATCACATTGGTAAATACCATAGATGGTCCAAGAAATACATCGTCATCACATGTTACACCAGTATAGATGGAAACATTATTTTGGATCTTTACATTTTTCCCTAAAACAACTTCAGAAGAAATCACAACATTCTGACCTATGTTACAGTTTTCACCAAGTGTACAGTTTGACATAATATGAGAAAAGTGCCAAATTTTGGTTCCTTTTCCAATCTTACATCCTTCATCTATGAATGCGCTTTCGTGTGCGAAATATTCTTTGCTCATTAGTTAAAACTTCTATGTTCAGTTTTATTTAATTCTTCTTTTGAAAGAGATTTGAAATAGTCGTAAGTGATTTTTAATCCTTCAGCACGGCCTACTTTTGGTTCCCATCCTAAAATTTCTTTTGCTTTGGTGATATCGGGTTTACGTTGTTTCGGATCATCTTGTGGTAATGGCTTGGAAATCAGTTTTTGTTTTGTACCAGTAAGTTTAATAATTTCTTCACCAAATTCTTTGATGGAAATTTCGCTTGGATTACCAACATTTACAGGTTGAGAATAATCACTTAACAACAACCGATAAATTCCTTCGACAAGATCATCAACGTAACAAAAAGAACGAGTTTGTGATCCGTCACCAAACATTGTCAGGTCTTCACCTCTTAATGCCTGTCCGATGAATGCAGGTAATACGCGTCCGTCATTCAGTCGCATACGTGGACCATACGTATTGAAAATACGGATGATGCGGGTTTCCAAACCATGATACGTATGATATGCCATTGTAATTGCTTCCATGAATCGTTTTGCTTCATCATACACACCACGTGGTCCTACAGGATTTACATTTCCCCAATATTCTTCAGTTTGAGGATGCACCATTGGGTCGCCATAAACTTCAGAAGTGGAAGCAACTAAGATTCTTGCTTTTTTAACACGGGCCAATCCTAACAAATTATGCGTTCCTAGGGAACTGACTTTTAAAGTTTGGATTGGGATTTTTAAATAATCGATTGGAGAGGCAGGAGATGCGAAATGTAAAATGTAATCTAGTTCACCAGGGACAAAAACAAATTTGGAAACATCGTGATGATAAAATTCAAAATGTTCCAATTTCATCAAATGTTCAATGTTCTTCAGGTCGCCAGTGATCAAGTTGTCCATTGCAATAACGTGGTATCCTTCCTTGATGAATCTATCACATAAGTGAGAACCCAAAAAACCTGCTGCTCCTGTTATCAGTACTCTTTTCATAAAATTTATTTTACAGTTTCTCTTCCGATGCTTGTGTAATAATATCCTAATTCTTTCATTTGATTGAGTCCGTATAAATTTCTTCCATCAAAAATGACTTTGTTTTTTAAAAGAGAAGAAACTTTTTCAAAATCAGGAGTGCGAAATAAACTCCATTCTGTTGCGATCAATAATGCGTCAGCACCATGTAAAGCATCATATTCATCATTAGCATAAGAGATCTTATTACCAATTAAATTACGCACATTGTTGATTGCTTCAGGATCATAAGCTGAAACTGTTGCTCCAGCTTTAACTAATTCGTCAATAATATATAATGCCGGAGCCTCACGGATATCGTCAGTATCAGGCTTAAAAGCCAATCCCCAAATAGCAATTTTTTTACCTTTCAGATCACCTTTGAAATATTCTTTTATTTTTGGAAGGATGATGGTTTTTTGTTTTTCATTTACTTCCATTACCGATTCCAAAAGTTTAAAATCGTAATTCACTTCATTTGCGGATCTTGATAAAGCCTGAACATCTTTTGGAAAGCAGCTGCCGCCATATCCTATTCCGGGAAATAAAAAACGTTTTCCAATTCTTTCATCGCTTCCAATCCCGATTCGAACTGCATCTACATCTGCACCAACTAATTCGCACAAATTTGCAATTTCGTTCATGAAAGTAATTTTTGTTGCCAGGAAAGCGTTTGCAGCATATTTTGTAAGTTCTGCAGATTTTTCATCCATAAAAATTATAGGATTTCCCTGACGAACATATGGCTTGTAGAGTTCCTCCATCGTTTTGCGCGCTCTGTCAGAACTTGCTCCAATTACGACACGGTCAGGTTTTAAGAAATCATCAACAGCAAACCCTTCACGTAAAAATTCAGGATTTGAAACAATATCAAATTCTACTTTTGCATTTTTAGCGACAGCAGCGCGGACTTTATCAGCAGTGCCAACGGGCACTGTGCTTTTGTCAACGATTACTTTATAATCTTTGATGATCTTTCCTAGATCATCGGCAACACCAAGGATATAGCTAAGGTCTGCAGATCCGTCTTCGCCCGGAGGTGTTGGTAAAGCAAGGAAAATAATCTTCGCTTTTTCAATTGCCTCCGCTAAATTTGTAGTGAATGTTAAGCGACCTTGTTTTATGTTTCTTTCAAATAACTGATCCAAATGTGGTTCATAAATAGGAACAACACCGGCTTGCATTTTTTCAATTTTATCTTTGTTGATGTCAACGCAAATAACGTGGTTGCCTGTTTCTGCTAAACATGTTCCCGTCACTAATCCAACGTATCCTGTTCCAACGACTGCAATATTCATATTTTAAATTTGTTGTTAAAATTTGTAGTATTTAGTAAAATGAAATTATTTGCAAAATTCCAAAACGTTGGTTGTGATATAGTTCAACGTTTCTTCGTCTAACTCGGTATGCATAGGAAGTGAAACAACGGATTCACATAATTGCTCTGTAACCGGAAAATCTCCTGCTTTGTAGCGAGGATCCAGATAAGCTTTTTGAAGGTGCAATGGAATCGGATAATAGATCATAGCAGGAATATCTTTGCTGGCTAAAAATTCGCGCAAAGCATTTCTATCCACATTTTTCAATTGCAAAGTATATTGATGAAACACATGGTCAGAATATTTGGCGCGAGCAGGAATCGTTAATTTAGGATGATTTGCAAAAGCGTTGTCGTAGAAGCTGGCAGCTTTGTTGCGAGCAGCAGCATAATTATCCAAATCACGTAATTTGATCCTTAAAATGGCTGCTTGGATACTGTCTAAACGAGAATTTACACCAATTTCGTCATGCACATATTGAACGGATTGTCCGTGATTGGCAATTTTTCTGATCTTTGCTGCTAGTTGATCATCATTGGTGAATATCGCTCCACCATCTCCGTAACAACCTAAATTTTTTGAAGGAAAAAATGATGTACAACCTACTGTTCCAATTGTTCCGGCTTTTTTGATCGTTCCATCAGCCGATTTGAATTTAGCGCCAATAGCCTGTGCGGTATCTTCGATCACAAAAAGATCATGTTTTTTTGCCAATGCCATGATAGCATCCATATCAGCACATTGTCCGAATAAATGAACAGGCACAATAGCTTTTGTCTTAGGGGTAATCGCCTTTTCAATGGCTTTTACATCTATATCAAATGTGCCGGGAACAACATCAACCAGGACAGGTTTCAGACCAAGAAGAGCAATTACTTCAGCTGTAGCTACATAAGTGAAATCTGCAGTAATAACTTCATCCCCCGGTTTCAATCCCAAAGCCATCATAGCAATTTGTAAAGCATCTGTTCCATTGGCACAAGGAATAACATGTTTAACTCCAAGGTATTGCTCAAGTTCTGATTGAAAGGCTTTCACTTCCGGACCATTAATGAAGGCAGTATTATCTAGCACATTTTGTATTGCTGCATCCACTTCTGTTTTTATCTTTTCATATTGACTTTTTAAGTCAACCATTTGAATTTTTTTCGCAATTTTTGTCATTCGCTTTTAGTATTTTAAATAAGAATGCGAAGATAGTGAAAATATATAAATTCTGAAGGCAATTTTTGACTTCCTGTTTCGTTTTAAAGCCTTATATTTGCGAACATTTTTATCACTATGAAGAAAGCCTTTTTTTTAAGTATTCTCGTTACATTTTTATCCTATAATACATCTGCTCAGGTGAGTGTAAAGGATTCTTCTGTTTTTGCTCCGTATGTCGGAATATCATATGGGTACCAGTTTGCTGGCGGTGATATGGTGAAACGTTTCGGAGATAATTCTTCTGTTGGGCTTGTGCTTGATTTTAAAACCAAAAAATATTGGACTTTTGGAATAAATGGAAGCTATTTTTATGGAAAAGATGTTAAAGAGAGTCTTTTTGATAGCATAGCAACTCCGGCTGGAGCTATAATAAACCGAAATGGTGAATTTGCTGATGTCCGGTTATTTGAACGCGGTTTTACAACATCACTTACTGCAGGAAGATTGTTTTCGTTTAAAAAACCGAATCCTAATAGCGGACTTTTAATTAGCATTGGTGTGGGATTTATTCAGCATAAGATACGGATTGAAACGATTGATAATAATGCACCTCAGCTTTCCAAAGAATACAAAAAAGGATATGATCGATTATCAAATGGACTTTTACTTAGTCAGAATTTAGGCTATTTGTATTTAAGCAGTAATCGTTTGGTGAATATATATTTTGGCTTAGAGTGTCTGGAAGGGTTCACTCAAAGCCGTAGAAGCTTTGATTACAATCTGATGAAACAGGACACTCAAAAGCGATTGGATATTTTGTATGGCGCAAAAATAGCTTGGATCATGCCCTTGTACAAAAGAGCTCCGCAGGAATTTTACACATATTAATACCTCATCTAGCCCTTTCTGTGGAGAGGGAGTTGAAATTTGATAATGAGATTATTATATACTATTTCTATTTATTCTTATTATTTAGCAATTCGTATTGCTTCCATATTCAATTCTAAAGCAAAGCTTTTTCTAAAAGGAAGAAAAAATGTTTTTGAGGAGATCAGTTCAAAAATTCAAACTATCGGTACTAAAAATCTGCTATGGTTTCATTGCGCATCCTTGGGAGAATTTGAACAAGGACGTCCACTTATAGAGAAAATAAAGCGTGATGATCCTCAACTAAAAATATTACTTACTTTTTTTTCTCCTTCAGGATTTGAGGTTCGGAAAAATTATTCGGGTGCTGATCTTATTTTTTATTTACCCATCGATACTCCATTAAACGCAAGAAAATTTATTGAGATCGTGAAGCCTCAAAAAGTTTTTTTTGTGAAGTATGAATTCTGGTTCAACTATCTGAAGGAACTAAAAAAAAATAATATTCCTACATTTTTGGTAAGTGGGATCTTCAGAGAAGATCATTATTTTTTTAGATCTTCAGGAGCCTGGTTTCGGAAACAATTGTCTGCTTTTACTCATTTCTTTTTACAAGACAAAAAGTCGGTGGAATTATTGAATACAATCGGTTTTAACAATGCAACATTGTGTGGAGATACCAGATTTGACAGGGTATTGGAAATATCAAAAAATGCAAAACAGATTGAACTTGTGAAGCAATTTGTGAGCGATAAAAAAATAATGATCCTTGGAAGTAGTTGGGCAGAGGATGAGAAGATAGTGGCAAGCTGTTTTTTCAAAAACCAACAATTAAAATCAAACTATAAAATTATTATAGCTCCTCATGAGATTGATGAAAACCATATTTCTTCTATCGAAACATTATTCTCTTCTTATTATTCTTGTGTGCGCTATTCCAAGGCAAACGAATTGAATATTCTAGATGCTCAACTATTAATTGTGGATAATGTCGGTATGCTTTCATCATTATATCAATATGGTTCGATCGCATTTATTGGCGGTGGTTTCGGAAAGGGTATCCATAATATTTTAGAGGCAGCCACTTTTGGTTTACCTGTGATATTTGGTCCTAATTATCAAAAGTTCACAGAAGCAAAAGAGTTGATTAAGTTGGGTGGTGCGTTTTCTGTAAATGATATTTTAGAATTCGAGAAAACGCTCGATCTGTTAAGTGATGAACAAGTTTTGAAGACAGCCTCAGTGATCTCAAAAATGTATGTACAAGGAAGAGTTGGTGCAACAGAGAAAATCCTTTCTGCAGTTTTCCAAAATGACCAAAGAGGCATTATTCTGTGAAAATATCTTTCAGAATCTAGCTTGATTCTAAAAAGTAATGAACCGTTTAATACTAACAAAAGTTGATAATTGCTTTTTGAAGTTTATCAGATAAAGCTTAATTTTCCGTAAAATATAAAATTAATTTTATGGGAAATAATTCATCCAAAACGTCCGCATTATTTGCATTGATTACAGTGTTTTTTTTCTGGGGTTTTTTAGCAGCATCAAATGGGATTTT
>JAPLDC010000375.1 GCA_026391935.1 Bacteroidota bacterium
AATTCGGTCATTTTACTTGTTGATGACAAACCAGCCAATTTGTTAGCCCTAGAAAACATGCTGCTCAATGACGGGAGGGAAATCCTGCTTGCAAATAGTGGAAAAGAAGCGCTCAACATTGTTTTGAAAAAGGAAATAGATTTGATCATTTTGGATGTGCGTATGCCAGAGATGGATGGATTTGAAGTTGCTCAAATTCTGAAATCTAATAACAGAACAAAAAATATTCCTATCATTTTTGCTTCTGCTGAAAAAAGAGAATATTCATCTGTGCTTCAAGGATATGATGAAGGAGCACTAGATTACCTGCTTAAACCGCTAGATCCTTCTATTACGAGGGCAAAAGTTGCTATTCTTTTAGAACTGCAATTTCAAAAAAAGGAATTGCTTGAAAAAAATATTTCCCTTCAAAAAAGTGAATTGCTTATTAATAATTCTGCTGACATTATCGGAATTATCGATATTGAAACATTATCCTTCGAGAAAATTAACGCGGCTTTCACTAATATTTTGGGGTATACTTTAGAAGAAATAGAAGGAAAAGATATAACTTTTTTTCTCCATGAAAAAGAAGTCGATTTTTTTAAAAAATATTTGAAATCGAAAGACGATAACTTATCGGCCGAAACGAGGACAAATCAATATTTAATAGGTAATTCAAAAGATGCGAATCAACATAAATTATCTTTCGAAACAAGGGTTGTTTGCAAAGATAAAAGCAGTAAATGGCTTTCATGGAATGTCGTTTCGAAATTTGGAAAGTGGTTTTTTAATGCACGAAATATTACCGAAGTAAAAGAATCAGACAAAATAAAAGAATTTCTTGCTGCTCAAGTAAAGCATTCCAACAATGCAATTTATATTCATGATGAGTCAGGGAAAATAATTTCCTGGAATCTGGGTGCAGAAGAAATTTATGGTTACAAAGAATCCGAAGCATTAAAAATGGAAGTTTGGGAGCTCCTTCCTGAAAATATCAGGTCGGAAGCAAAAGATCGTGTCAGCAAAATTCTTTCTGGAGAAAAAAAATTAATAAAAAACCTTATCACAGAATTTGAAACAAGTCGTATTACTAAAGATGGTAAAAAAATTATTGTCCTATTTTCAGCTTCCTTCTTAACCGATTATACCGGAGAAAGAAAGTCATTTGCAATAAAGGAAAGAGATATTACACAACAAAAGTTATCCGACCTAAAAATCACAGAGTTAAATGATGAACTTAAAAAAAATGTTCTTCAACTTGAATCATCTAACAAAGAGTTGGAGTCATTTTCCTACTCTGTTTCACACGATTTAAGAGCTCCTTTGCGTGCTGTTAATTCTTATATCAAGATTATTGAGGAAGATTATTCGCAAATATTGGATGAAGATGCGATGAAATTGGTACAAAATATTAATTCAAACGCAGGAAGAATGGGAGTGCTCATAGAGGACTTGCTAGCCTTTTCTAGATTGGGAAGAAAAGAAGTTGAAAAGGAAGCCGTTGATTTTCAAAAACTTATTGAAACGATATTGTTTGAAATAAATACTGTAGAAAAGCATAAAATAGCAATTAAAATTGGCACACTGGAACCCACATTAGCTGATGTGTCATTACTTCGCCAAGTATGGACCAACTTATTATCAAATGCAATAAAATATTCCTCCAAAAAAGAGAAACCGGAAATAGAAATTGGCTCATCGGTATTGGATAACGAAGTGATGTATTTTGTGAAAGATAACGGAGCGGGTTTTAATATGGAATACAGCAACAAACTCTTTGGTGTCTTTCAACGTTTGCATAGTTCAAATGAATTTGAAGGTACAGGAATCGGTCTTGCCATTGCACATCGCATTGTCAGCAAACACGGAGGTAGAATATGGGCGGAGTCGAAAATTAATGAGGGGGCAACATTTTATTTTACCATGCCCCAAAAAACTTCAATGCAGTAGAAATTTAAACAACCATCAACATTTATATTTTAATAGCAACAAAAAAAATCAAAAAATGGAAGGTTTAGTCTATCTAAATTGTAACGCATGTCGATTTGGATTTATCCACGCTGTGGAGGATAGTGGTAAAAGTGTCGGAAGTATTGGCGGTGCAACAGCTGGTGCAGCCATTGGTGTTAAAGTTGGTTTTATAATGGGTCCAATAGGTGCATTAGCTGGTTCTGTTCCGGGAGTTGTTCTGGGTTGGGCTTTTGGTAAAAATCTTGGCAACCAATACGATAGACCTAAATGTCCTAAATGTGGAACAAAATTTTATTTGCCTGAGAATTTTAGATGAGTTTCGCAATATCGCATCTAAAAAAACACTTCAAATAATATTTTTTGCAACTTTAATTTCAGTGTAGAAAGACCTATTTTACAGCACCGCCATTATTCATGTTCTCTTTTGTTGGCGCAACAAAACTTAATTCTCCTTTATTGTTTTCTGCCATCAGGATCATCCCCTGGCTTTCAATACCCTTAATTTTTCGGGGAGCAAGGTTTACAAGAATACATACTTGCTGACCAATAATTTCTTCCGGTTTATAATATCCTGCAATTCCTGAAACAACAGTTCTTTTATCAATTCCTGTATCGATCAATAATTTTAAAAGTTTATCGGTCTTTGGAACACGTTCTGCTTCAAGAATAGTTCCGGTACGAATATCCATTTTACTAAAATCATCAAAGGATGTTTCAGCTTTTGATGGTTCAACAGCTGCAATATTACTTTCTTCGTTCATCTTCTTCGAATCTTCTAATTTTTGAACTTGTGCTACTATCGTTTCATCTTCAACTTTATCAAACAACAAACTCGCGGCATTTATTTGATGTCCCGGAAGCAATAGGTCTGTACGTGTAGCATCATTCCATTTTAAACCCGAATTTAAATTTAGCATAGTGCTTAATTTAACGGAAGTGAAAGGTAAAAAAGGTTCCATCAATACAGCAAGGTTTGCAGAAATTTGCAAGGACAAGTTCATGATCGTCTGCACCCGCTTCTCATCTGTTTTGATCAATATCCATGGTTCATTATCCGCTAAATATTTATTTCCCATACGGGCTAAATTCATTAATTCAGCTAAGGCTTCACGAAAGCGATACTGTTCAATACTTGCTGCTATCTTTGAAGGAAACTTACTGATCTCTTCCAATAATAAAATATCATTTTTGGTATATTCTGCAGCAACCGGGACTTTCCCATCATAATATTTATGCGTTAATACCAATGTCCGGTTTAT
>JAPLDC010000192.1 GCA_026391935.1 Bacteroidota bacterium
TTATTATTATTCTAGCTTCTTCCACTTATTTCCCTATTTACACTTACAATAATCTACCTATAATTGATTTCCGTCCATATGCTATCGGCAAGAATATCCCTGAACAAACAAAAGGTATTCCGGATGAACTAAAATATTATTATAAACTAAAAGATAAGAAAACAGGAGAGATAAAAGAATTTGAAAAATGGCCAGCCAATTGGGAAGCTACATATGATTATATTGATAGTCGCACAGAGATCACAAAAAAAGGAGTAGAGGCGAAGATCAAAGATTTTAGCATAACGAATAAAGAAGGGTCCGATTACACTCAGGATATCATCGAAAATCCTAACTATAATTTTTTATTAGTTTGCTATGACCTTGACAAAACAGACAAAGATGTGTTTGGCAAGATCAACGATTTTGCAGCCCTCTGTAAGCAGGATAGCATTTCATTCATTGCCCTCACTTCTTCTACAAATGAGACGATTGAGAAATTTAAATTAGAAGCAAAGACAAATGTGGATTTTTACAGTTCAGATGGAACAGTTTTAAAAACAATGATACGATCAAATCCGGGTTTAATGATGTTAAAAGGAGGAACTGTTATAAATATGTGGCATTACCATTCATTTCCATCTTTTAATGATTTGAAAGAAAAATATTTTAAAAAGTAGGCTTGTGATAAAATTTATTTTAAAACGATTGTTTTACGGTTTTCTTGTATTGCTTGGCGTCATTACTGTTGTCTTTTTGCTTTTTAATGTTTTGCCCGGTGATCCTGCTCGCATGATGCTAGGGCAACGTGCCGACCAAGCTTCTATTGATGCGATCAACAAGGATCTAGGAAGAGACAAACCTATGACGACTCAATTTTTTATGTACCTAAATGACCTTTCACCAATTTCCATTCATGACCCAACAAACAAAGACCATTTTTTGTATTTGAGTCCTGATAAATATTCTTCTTATGTTAAACTATTTTCGGTATCAAGCTCAAAAATTATAATTTTAAAATACCCTTATTTAAGAAGGTCTTATATTACCAAACGAAAGGTATCAGATATTGTTATCGAAACACTTCCGGAAACAGCTATTCTTGCTTTTTCATCAATTACTTTTGGTGCATTTTTCGGCATTTTACTTGGAATCTTTTCCGCCATAAAAAAGAACTCTTGGTTTGATAAAGGTTCACTGATTTTTGCAATTTTCGGAATGGCTTTACCTTCCTTCTTTATGGGCTTACTCATTGCTTGGTTCTTCGGTCAAGGTTGTCTTTAAACACGCTTTAAAGAATGCATTAAATCCTGTAATTACAGCTATTTCAGGGTGGTTTGCAGGATTAATGGCAGGGGCAGTTTTTGTCGAGATTATTTTTAACTGGAAGGGAATTGGATATGAAGTTGTAGACGCACTGAATAAAAATGATCTTCCGGTTGTAATGGGTGCCACTCTAGTATTCGCAATGGTATTTGTTGTGATCAATATTGGTGTAGATATAATTTACGGAATTTTAGATCCAAGAGTCCGCGTTCAATAGTTATTTTCTGCAATCAAATTTTAATGAAAAAAATATTCTTTTTTTTTATAGCATCTTTTTCTTTCGCGCCACTTGTGTTTGCTCAAACCTCTGTAAAATATTTCGAATACATTAATCAAGCAAAAAGGAGTTTAGACAATAAAGAATATAAAAAAGCTTCCAGTTTTTATGCAAATGCTTTTAAACTGAACGCTGGAAAAGCATATTGCGAAGACAGATACAATGCTGCCCGTGCATGGACATTATCAGGCAACAAGGATTCTGCATTCATTCAATTATTCAAAGTGGTAACACTTTATGATTATAGCAATTACAAACAGATAACAGAAGATATCGATTTTTTGCAATTGCATACTGATAAACGCTGGATTAAAATCACCGATAATATTAAGCAGAACATAAGCAAAACAGATTCTAATCTAAACAGTGGATTGGTCATATTACTTGACAGTGTATATCGAAATCACTACTCTTACAGATTGACTGAGGCTAGTATCAAAAATGAATTCGGGCCTGAATCAATTGAAAATAAAGAAGTAAAAAAAACGATCCGGCAAAAAGATTCTGTCAACCTTGCGATCGTAACGGCTATTATTGAAAAAATATTGAAGCATATGATTTTGCATTACTTGAAGACAAAGTCGCTTTAAGGCAGGGTAGACAACAATTATATGGAAATGTTATTGTTAATATTGGCTCTAAAAATTTTATTGCTCCAATTGAAGACGTAAATAATATAGATAAAAGAAGGATTCTGTTAGGATTAAAACCAATGAACGAATATCTGAAAAACTGGAGAATGGAATGGAACATGAGTGATTATAAAAAGGATTTATTACTTTTAGAAAAGGAAAAAATTGAATATTAATTACACGTTTTTTTAAGTATAACAAAATGAGAAGAAAGATCGTTGCCGGAAATTGGAAAATGAATAAAACGCTGGATCAAGGCTTACAATTAGTAGATGAAATTTTATCTTCTGATAAATCTTCCAGCGAGGTACTAAAAATCATTGTACCACCTTTCATTCATTTAGCAGCTATAGAAGAGAAATTAAAATCAAGAGAAGATTTTGCTGTTGCAGCACAAAACTGCCATCACCTAAAATCTGGTGCTTTTACAGGAGAAATTTCTGCTGAAATGATTGCCTCAACAGGAGCAAAATATGTGATTATAGGGCATTCGGAAAGAAGGCTATATGCTGGAGAGACCGATGAAATTCTTACACAAAAAGTTAATATCGCTATAGCAAACGAATTGAAACCAATATTTTGCATTGGAGAAAATATTGATCAACGTAATTCGAATACACATCTGGAAACAATTCGGGCACAATTGAAAGAGGCTTTATT
>JAPLDC010000513.1 GCA_026391935.1 Bacteroidota bacterium
TACCTATCCCGTATACTCTCCAAACACCCCTCTCAACGTATCTGCAATCTCGCCTAGCGTAGCATATGCTTCAGCAGATTCAAGTATCACAGGCATTAAATTTACATCTGCTCGGGCACTTTCATCCAGTTTTTTCAATAAGGAAACTACTTTTTCATTGTCCCTTTCAGATTTCACTTTGTTGATCTTATCAATTTGTAACTGACGGATTGAATCATCTACCGTAAAAATATCCTTCAAAGGCGCTTCCTCACCGGTAAATTTATTTACACCTATAATTACCTTTTCACCTGACTGAATATCCCTTTGGTATTTATATGCTGATGCAGCAATTTCATTTTGTAAATATCCTTGTTCAATAGCATCTACAGAACCACCCATTGCATCAATTTTATGAATATAATCCCAGGCTGCTGCTTCCACTTCATTCGTCAAAGCCTCCACAAAATAAGAACCTGCCAAAGGATCAACAGTATCCACTATCCCACTTTCAAAACCAATGATCTGCTGGGTCCTTAGCGCAATGCGGGCAGCTTCTTCTGTTGGCAATGCAATTGCTTCATCAAAACCGTTAGTATGTAAACTTTGCGTTCCGCCTAATACAGCCGACATTGCCTGAATAGTTACTCTAGGAATATTGTTTTGCGGTTGCTGTGCAGTCAATGTTGAACCTCCTGTTTGCGTGTGAAAGCGTAACATCTGTGCTTTAGGATCTGTTGCACCCAACTCTTTCGTAATTTTTGCCCACATCCTTCTCGCTGCCCGAAACTTTGCCACTTCTTCAAACATATTATTATGTGCGTTAAAAAAGAAAGACAATCTCTTTGCAAAAACATTGATATCCAACCCTTTATCTATCGCAGCTTTAAGATATGCTTTACCATTTGCCAACGTAAATGCCAACTCCTGAACTGCTGTTGATCCCGCTTCACGAATATGATATCCGGAAATGGAAATCGTATTCCATTTCGGAACTTCTTTGCTACAATATTCGAAAATATCAGTAATAATGCGCATGCTCGGTTTAGGAGGATAAATATATGTGCCTCGAGCTGCATATTCCTTCAGAATATCATTTTGAATTGTCCCTGATATTTTTTTCAGATCGGCTCCTTGTTTCTTTGCAAGTGCTATATACATCGACAACAAAATTGACGCAGTTGAATTGATGGTCATGGAAGTTGTAATATTCTCCAGCTTTATTCCTTCAAATAAAATTTCAATATCCCTTAAAGAGTCAATGGCTACACCGGCTTTTCCTACTTCGCCATCTGCAAAATCATGGCTGCTATCATACCCAATTTGTGTTGGAAGATCAAAGGCTACCGACAAGCCGGTTGTACCGTTATTTAATAAATAATGGTAGCGCTTGTTGGATTCTTCAGCAGTAGAAAAACCTGCGTATTGACGCATTGTCCATAATTTGCTGCGATACATGGTTGACTGAACACCTCTCGTAAAAGGGAATTCGCCGGGTTGTTCAAACCCCTCCCCAACCCTCCCCGAAGGAGAGGGAGAAGGATAATAAACCCGTTTTATTTCAATGTTAGAATCAGTTAAAAATTTGTCCTTGCGTTCTTTTTCTTCCATAAAATTTTCATTTATACATGATCTAAAAACCTCCCTGTTTTGAGGAAGCCTATTAAAACTCTTTGCCGATTTCTTTTTTAATAAAATCAATGGCTGCCTTTGTCGGCAATTCTGATAATTGTGCCGAAACGGTTACGACCGACTGTGCCAGATCCATTGCTGAAGCATCCGCATTTACACGTGTTGCCGCAACATTTATCAGCTTTATTGTTTCTTCTTTTGACCTTACAATCGCATCCCAGGATTTTGAACTCATATAGATCTGTTGCGACAAGTTATGTTCAAATTCTGTTCTCACAGTTTTTAATAACTCACTTTGAAATGCAGTTGCTCCTCCTACTTTATTCATTCGCATTACCATACTTGTAGGATTGATACGTTCTAAAAACAAGATCACCCGCTCATATGCTTGTGGCGAATCGGTGTGATAACTGTTTGGTTTGCCAACTTCAGGTCTACCACCCTTTTTCTACTATCATGATCAAGAAAATTCTTTACCAAATAATAAGCAGTTAAAAAAACAATGGCCGAAGGCAAAAGTATTTTTACAATTTCAAATATTGGATCCATAGTATTACTATTTAGGTGTTTACAGATTATTGTTTCTTATGTCCAGGTTCTATTAACGGCTAAATATCGCAAATTTTTAATACATAATTAAATCTATTCTTTATATTCCTTAAATGAATACGGACAAGCATAATTTTACTTAATCTTGTATACTATAAATAATTAATTATGAAAAAGATTCTTCTTTTATTTTTGGTTTTTATATCCGCAAAGACTTTTTCTCAGGAACACTGGGAAGATAATTTCTGGCGCGATGCCGCTAAAAAAAGGTATTCAAAAACCTTTACCATGGCCGGATTATACACAGAATTTTATAATAACGGACAAATAAAATGGCAAGGAAAATGTTTGGAAAATGGAAATCCTGATAGTGTTTGGGTCTATTATGGAGAGGAAGGAAAAAAATTATGGGAAGGAGAATACAATGGAAAATATTATGAATATAAAAAATATAATACATATGGAGAAAATATAGGAATGCAACCGGATACTGCCATCATTGGAAATTATAAGAATGGATTAAAAAATGGTGAGTGGCTGGAATATGATGATACAGGGAAATATATTTCTAAGAAAGGGTATTATCTGAATGGAGAACCTACCGGAATTTGGCAGGAATTTAAAGAGGTTACCGTTGAAACGGAAGTTAGAAAATCGGCAGAATACAATTACAAAACACAAACCAGGACGCTCTATAAATTAGATAGTATAGATGGGACTTCACATATTGATTCTTTAGATTATGCTAATGAATTTGGTTTTACTGGCCGAGAAAATAATAATGGAAACGCTAATTCTGATTATTTTAATATTTGCTATTCAGCATCTTTGCAATACCTCAATTTTGCTTCATTAAATCATTTTTTTTATCAATCAAAATATAGTACAATTAATTCTCCACTTGAGTCAATAGGAATGGAATGGTCGGGTACGGTTCCAAAAAAATTATACTGGAGTGGCAATATAAACTGGACCCCGGCTGCTTCTGCACAATTAAACGATTCCATCCGTTTACGGTTATCCGGATATTCCAGTTCATTTTGTATGGGAATTGATCTCATAAAAGCAAATGGAATTGATCTGGCACCAACATTAGGCATTGGATTTCAACAACTAAAATTAAAAGTATTAAAGATACAAAAGCCCGATTCATCAGCATACGCTTTTAATGAAGGGGATTTTAGGGTTTATCATAATCCGGCTCTTACCTTAAATGCAATACTTAACTTGAGAATGAACTTAGGGAGTTTTTCTATAAATCTTTCCGGAGGATATGTTTTCGATTGTTCGAGTCCAAAATGGAGATATAATGGAAAACTGTTATTAGATTCTCCAAGCACCTCTTTATCAGGACTTGTAGCTAATTTTTCAATTGGATTTCACATTCCTTCGGGTGGTACTGATTGATCCTTATTTAAAAAAGACATAAATAGCAATTAACATGCTTGAATTGTACAATTTTAGTAGATTTGTGTTCTCTAAACACTAATAATTATGAGCAAATTATCTGATAGAATAAATAACCTAGCAGAATCACAAACTTTAGCAATGGCTAAAAAAAGCCGTGAATTGCAATCGCAAGGAAAAGATATCATCAGTTTAAGTATTGGTGAGCCCGATTTTAATACTCCCGACTTTATCAAAGATGCTGCTAAACGTGCTATCGACAATAACATAACCCGTTATTCTCCAGTTGCAGGGTACCCTGATCTGCGTAAGGCAATCTCTGAAAAATTCAAGCGCGATAATAATTTGAATTATGGTCCTGAACAAATTATCGTTTCAACAGGTGCTAAACAATCGATCGCCAATGTTATTTTGAGTATGATAAATCCGGGAGAAGAGGTGATCGTTCCAATTCCTTTTTGGGTTAGTTATATTGAAACGATTAAGCTAGCTGAAGGAATTCCTGTTACTATTCCTACATCTGTAGATTCAAATTTCAAGATCACACCTGAGCAACTTAAGAAGGCTATCACTTCTAAAACAAAAATGATCGTCTTCAGTACCCCTTGCAATCCTAGTGGCTCTGTTTATAATAAAGAAGAATTAAAAGCGTTGGCAGAAGTTATTATTCAGTTTCCTGATGTATATATTATTTCTGATGAAATCTATGAATACATTAATTTCATTGGCAAGCACGAAAGTATTGCTCAGTTCGATTTTATTTACGACAGAGTAATTACAGTAAATGGTATGTCGAAAGGCTTTGCTATGACGGGTTGGAGAATTGGTTACATCGGTGCTCCTTTGTGGATTTCACAAGCTTGTGAAAAAATGCAAGGGCAATTTACTTCAGGAACATCCTCTATTTCACAAATGGCTGCTCTCGAAGCTGCAAAGGCAAACCCTTCAGTAACATTTGAAATGCGTGATGCTTTTAAAAAACGTAGAGACATTGTGTTGGAATTATTAAAAGAAATACCTGGAATCAAAACAAATATTCCTGATGGTGCATTTTATATTTTCTTTGATATTACTTCCTATTTCGGAAAATCTTTTAACTCTTATACAATAAAAAATTCTCATGATCTGAGTATGTTCCTGCTTGAAGAAGGTGGAATAGCTTTAGTTTCAGGAGATGCTTTTGGCGATGACAATTGCATTCGTTTCTCTTATGCTGCAGCAGAAAAAACATTGATTGAAGCAGTAAAAAGAATAAAAGAAACATTGGCGAAATTAAAATAGTAGAAGTGAATACAATACAAGAAACATTCAAATTATTTAACAAATTCAATGTACTGATCATTGGAGATGTTATGATTGATGCCTATATGTGGGGAAATGTAAACAGGATCTCTCCTGAAGCACCTGTTCCCGTTGTAGCGATAAACAAAAAGGAAAACCGTTTAGGCGGTGCAGCCAATGTTGCCTTGAATATCCAGGCAATGGGTGCAAATCCTATTCTTTGCTCTGTTATTGGTGATGATGATGGTGCAAAAACTTTTTTTGAACTTTTGAAAGAACAAAAACTTTCTTCTAAAGGCATCCTGAAAAGCAAAAAACGTATTACCACCATCAAAACGCGTGTTATTAGTAACAACCATCAGATGCTTCGTGTGGATGAAGAAATTGAAAACACGCTAGATAGCAAAGAAATTCAATCTCTTATTTCCGAGATTAAAAAAATAATTGTTTCCGAAAAGATAAACGTTATCATCTTTGAAGATTACGATAAAGGCTGTATCAATGAAGAATTGATAAATGCTATAGTCACTTTGGCGAATCAAAAAAACATTCCTACGATAGTTGATCCGAAGAAAAAAAACTTTATGTCTTACAAAGGAGTGACTTTGTTTAAGCCTAATTTGAAAGAATTGAAAGAAGGGTTAAAGATCGAATTCAATCACTCCAATATTAAAGAATTAGAAAAAGTCGTTGATGGTTTTATCAAAATGCAAAAGATAAATACTGCCTTAATTACACTTTCCGAAAAAGGGGTTTATACACATAGTGCAAAAACTAAAATTTTAGTTCCCGCTCACATTCGCAACATTGCTGATGTTTCCGGAGCAGGAGATACGGTTGTCAGCATTGCAGCTCTTTGCTTAGCGGCAAATCTTACTCCAGTAACGACTGCAACGTTAGCTAATTTAGCAGGTGGTTTGGTATGTGAAAAAGTAGGTGTTGTTCCTATTGACAAAAAACAACTTTTGCAAGAAGCCTTGAAATTGAAACTATAGATTAAAAAAAACGGGCCACACCACTAATAGTCAAAAGAAAGATTGAACCAATGAATCCCATCGTAACACCCTATAAAGATCAATCAACAAGCAAAAAAGAACAGGTAGCAACCATGTTCAACAATATTGCTCCTAAATATGATTTTTTGAACCAATTGCTTTCAATGGGTATCCATAAAGGATGGAGAAGGAAAGCCGTTAACATGTTAAAGGAAGTTAAGCCAAAAAATATTTTAGACATTGCAACAGGCACAGGTGATTTTGCAATTGAGGCAATGAAGCTAAACCCCAACAAAGTTGTAGGCGTGGATATTTCGGAAGGAATGTTAAAATTTGGAGTTGAGAAAATAAATAAGTTGGGATTACAAAATAAGATCGAATTAAAATTAGGCGATTCAGAAAGTTTGCCATTTTCGGATAATAGCTTTGATGCTATTACAGTTGGCTTTGGTGTCCGTAATTTCGAAAATCTGGAAAAAGGGATCAATGATATTTATCGCGTGCTCAATAAAAACGGGATGGTTGCGATCCTTGAATTTTCAAAACCGCGAAAATTCCCTATCAAACAATTTTATAATTTCTATTTCAAGGTTATTACACCAATGGTAGGGAAAATATTTTCAAAAGATAGTTCTGCCTATACTTATTTACCGGAATCAGTAAATGCATTTCCTGATGGTGAAGATTTTTTAAGTGTATTAAGAAAGGCCGGATTCAAGGATAAAA
>JAPLDC010000040.1 GCA_026391935.1 Bacteroidota bacterium
TTTGAAAATAGAATAATTCAACCGATATAAATTTGTTCTTCAAATCGATGAAATAGTCTTCAAAAGTTTGATTCCCATAAACATTAGTTTCTCTTGTGCCTAATAAATTCAAGTTGGGGCCGTTAATAATGATCAGTTTCATTTTTTTTGCTGGTTCTAGCGAGGTTTCACTCGCGATGGCGAGAATACCTCGGCATTAGTTTTTGATTGTTAATAGTTTATTACGAGAGTAAAGATATATCAAAATTTGGATTTGTAATTTTGCATTGTGAATTGGACCATATACATAAAAGGCTTTAAGTCATTTTTAGCTCTAGAGAAATCCTTGTCAACAAACTCTATTGATGCTTATTTGCATGATGTCGGAAAATTGGTTCAGTTTTTAGAATATAAGAAATATGATATTTCTCCAAAGGATATTGAATTAAAGCATCTGCAGGGATTTCTAAAATGGGTAAATGAATTAGGAATGACAGCTTCCTCACAGGCACGTCTGATAAGCGGTATCAAAGCTTTTTATAAGTATTTATTGTTGGAGAATGTATTGAGTGCCGATCCCACCGCCTTGTTGGAAGCTCCGAAATTAGCCCGCAAACTGCCCGATACATTGAGCCTTGATGATATCAATAAACTTATTGATGCGATAGACCTGAGCCGGCAAGGTGGACAAAGAAATAAAGCGATGCTTGAAACATTGTATAGCTGCGGTTTACGGGTGAGTGAACTGGTGAATTTAAAGATCTCCAATTTGTTTTTTAATGATGATTACATTAAAGTAAGCGGGAAAGGGAATAAGGAAAGACTTGTCCCTATTGGTAGTGTGGCTATTAAACAGATTGGAATATACCGTGATGAGATCAGGTGTCATGTGACGATAAAAAAAGACAATGAAGATTTTTTGTTCCTAAATGGAAGAGGTACTAAACTTTCTAGGGTATATGTTTTTACGATGATTAAAGAGTTGGCATTGAAGATACAGTTGAAAAAGAAAATCAGTCCGCACACTTTTCGTCATTCCTTTGCCACCCACTTGATCGAAGGGGGAGCGGATTTGAGGGCTGTGCAGGAAATGTTAGGACACGAATCTATCACCACTACTGAAATATACACACACCTTGATAGATATTATCTGAGAGACGCGATCATCCAGTTTCATCCACGTTCCTGATTCAAATAATTAGTTTCCTACAGGAGGTCTGTCTTTATCCTTTAGTTTGTCGATCAATACTCTTTTGAACTGCTCTTCTGTCGCATAGAGTTTTGCAACTTTTTTTATAGGAAGCACAGCTTTGAATTTCACATTGTATTCTTTTTGCAGGTCAAGTTCCTTTTGTTGAAAAGCAAAATTATTTTCTATGAGTTGATCCGTTTCTTTATCCGTCATGTCATCGAAATTCTTTTTTGCTTCCCGGTCTTCTTCTCTTCTTTTTTTGCGCATTTCCTGCAGCTTATCATTGAACTGATTGTAGACCGGCCAAAATTTCTGAGCTTCTTCCGGAGTGAGGTCCAGTTTATTTGTAATAAATGCGATCTTCATGGATTCGATATTTTCTTTCTTATCACGCTGACGGTCACCTTTTTCTTTTGGTGGAGGTGGAGGAGGTCCCATTGGCTGTGAATGCAAGAGTCCGGATAAGGAAATTAAAGCCATAACTAAAATGAGCTTAAATGTTATTTTTTTCATCTGATGTGTTATTGAATTCGTTATTTAAATTTGATTCGTCAATATTATTTTCCAGTAAATAGTTCTCGATGTTTTTATCCTCTGTTTCAACAGTTTCATTTTCAACAGAAGCATCGGCGGTGAGCTGATCAATAATCTCATTTTCATTTATATAATAAAGATGGTCTTCCAATGAAAGTTCTTCAGTTGCAGTGGTACTTTTCACCTCTGCGTTATTATTCATAAAATTAATGCCGATAGCGGCTATGAAAATGGTTACGACCATTGGAAAAACACAACGTGGTTTTATCAGCAAGGTCAGCCATTCAAAGCGGGATGTCCTTTTGTTTGAGTCCACAATCTTTTCTTGAATGATTGAAGGCAGTTCATCAAAATAATCCGAAGGAACGGCAAAAGGACTATTTTTTTGGATATTCAAAAGAGCAGGAGCGAAGGATTTAATGTCTTCGATATCGATAATTCTGTTTTGTAATCGTGAAGTAAAGTCCTCGAAATAATTATCCGACATACTTCGACTCCGCTCAGAATGACAAAAAGGATTTTTGGTGCTGAGCTTAGAGAGCTGAGGCGCCATTCCTTCCATATCAGGATTTTCATTTTGTATGTTGTGATCTTTATTCATTTGATTGGTTTGATTCAATTTTTTGTAAAAGGTTTAATCTTTTGTAAGATAAGCTTCAATTTTTTTTACCGCATGATGATAGGAAGCCTTTAATGCTCCTACAGATGTTTCCAGTATCTCGCTCATTTCATCGTATTTCATTTCATCAAAATACTTCATGTTAAAAACGATACGTTGTTTATCAGGCAAGGTTAATATTGCTTTTTGAAGCTTTGTCTGAATTTCGTCCCCGTTATAATAGCTATCGCTTTCGAGGCTGTTAGCCAGGAAAGCAGAAACGTCATCCAGCGGAATACCTGCATGCTTTTTCTTTTGATTTAAAAAATTGATTGATTCATTTGTTGCAATGCGGTACATCCAGGTATAAAGCTTTGCTTCTTCCTTAAAATTAGCTAGACTGCCCCATACTTTAATAAAAACATTTTGGAGCACATCATCAGTATCTTCATGGTCGATAATGATTTTGCGGATGTGGTAATAGAGCCTTTTTTGGTATTGACGGACAAGCAGATTGAACGCATAGTTGCGAGTTTGTTCGTCACGGAATTGATCTAAAAGTTCTTTATCGGTAAATTCCATATATCCTGTTCGTCATTTCGGATCTCAATTTTGAGAAACGGCTGCTAATGCATATTTATTTTGCTTTGCGAGTTATGACGCCTCTGAAATATGCTTTAACCTTTACGTGCGATCACTTTTTTTACAGCCTCAACGATATTGATTGGGTCTAAGCCATATTTTGTCATTAACTGATCGGGAGTGCCACTTTCTCCAAAACTATCATTTACGGCGACCATTTCAATTGGCGTTGGCAGTTCCCGCGCTAAAAGTTGAGCGATACTATCACCTAATCCGCCATTCATCTGGTGTTCTTCTGCAGTAACTACGCAACGTGTTTTTTTAGCTGAGTTTAAGACAGCGGAATTATCCAATGGTTTAATGGTATGGATATTTATTATTTCTGCATTGATACCCATCGCAGCCAATAGTTCTCCAGCTTCAATAGCTTTCCAAACCAAATGACCGGTAGCAAAAATGCTGACATCCGTTCCTTCATTCAACATGACAGCTTTACCAATTTCGAATTTTTGATCTGCAGGAGTGAAGTTTGGGACTGTCGGGCGACCAAAACGTAAATAAACAGGTCCGTTAAAATCCGCAATAGCGATTGTTGCCGCTTTTGTTTGGTTATAATCGCAAGGATTAATGACGGTCATGCCCGGAAGCATTTTCATTAAACCTAGATCCTCTAGTATCTGGTGAGTTGCTCCATCTTCTCCGAGGGTTAATCCAGCATGGGAAGCACATATTTTTACATTTTTACCAGAGTAGGCAACTGATTGACGAATCTGATCATATACACGCCCAGTGGAGAAATTTGCAAAGGTTCCTGTAAAAGGGATCTTGCCACCAATGGTTAAACCTGCAGCAATTCCGATCATATTTGCTTCAGCTATACCCGTTTGAAAAAAACGTTCAGGATGGTCTTTTGCAAAAGCATCCATTTTAAGAGAGCCGGTAAGGTCGGCACATAAAACAACCACATTCGGATTGCTTTTTCCTAGTTCGGATAATCCGGCTCCAAAGCCTGAGCGGGTATCTTTTTTTTCAGTATAGGGGAATTTTTTCATTTAATTAATTGTATAGATGATATTTTTAAAATATTGATATTCAATTTAATATAATTTTATTTGAGTTGACATTCCTGATTCGATCTTAAATCTTTTTTCAATGGTGTAAATTGATTCTTTGGCCGTTTTTGGTCTGAACTCGACTCTGTATTTTCCGGGTTGTAAGTTGATCGTTTCTTGAATCTGTGTTGAGCTGAGATTACATACCCATACCAATTTGTTATTTTCCTCCAGGAACAAACTGCCTGGTCCTTCATTAGGTTTTGAAATGGTAACATTCCCAGATTGAGGGATTTCAATAAAGGTGGTCTTGCTTTGGGCCACATCCACCTTATCTAATTTGATTCGAGGGAGGGTTAATATTTCAAGATCGTATTTCCCGACAATGTATTTTTCAGTCGTGTTAAAATCCTGAATATGTATAGTTTGCATATCTCCACCTTTACGGATAATACAACTTGTATTTGCTCCACCGGCAGTCTTTAAATTGAGATAACCCTGCGGTGCATCAACTGCAATAATATTATGTTTTCCGGGTACAAGTTCGATTCCGCTCTTTTCAACAGGAGGAATCGTATGCACCACCATTTTATAAGTGCCGATGGGGTCAATTACGATGGTGTCGGGAACGCCCTTGTTGTTGATAGTATGTATATAATCGTAACGGATAGCTCCTGATTGTTCATCATAAAAGGTCATGTTTACATCCGTTTCTGTTGGTCTGCCGATCTGGTCGTTCAGATTGACCTGAGCAGTAGTGTTATTCAAAGCCTGGGAAATTACAATATTTAAAATGTTCTTAAAGCTTGTTTCGCTGGAAGCATCATAAAATTTACCGATACAACCGAAGGAATTAAGGTAACTCTGGTCGAGGCCGATACCGATGATAAATGGTTTAAGAACAATTCCTTTTTTCTGGAGAGCAAGAGACACAGCACAGGGATCACCATCACACTCCTCTATACCATCTGTGATCAGGATGATAATATTACGGACGTTTGGTGTTGAAGCAGATGGAAAGTCGCCACCACATTGTTCTAATGTATAAGCAATCGGTGTGGTTCCTTTTGGTACTATTTGTTTGAGTTTGTTCTTAATGGCTGTAGTATTGTTCTTTCCAAAAGGTACTTCCAGTTTTGTGTCTGTGCAGCTGCGTTCCGGACGAAGAGGAACCTGATGGCCGTAACAGCGGAAAGCTAGTTCTAAATTCGGATTATCAATTTTCTGGATACTATCTAAAAACTCGTTCAGCATTTTCTTTGCCATGTCCATCTTCATCCCGTTTTGCCATTGGCCGAACATGCTGAATGAGGCATCAAATACAAATTCAATGCGGGTAAGCGGTTTTACTTGTTGAGCCGAAAGGGAGAAGCTAGAGGTAAGAATCAAGAAAAAAGACAGAATGAGTCCTGAAAATTTAGATTTCACATTTTGAAAATGATTTTTATTTTTCATGGTTACAAGTCTTGAGTCTTGGATCTATTATCTTGATTCTAATAATCTCCAAGAGTTTCAGCATTCTGATTCAAAGCCTGTGCCAATTGCTCGTTATTAGGTGCAACACCATGCCATTTGTGGCTTCCCATCATAAAGTCGACGCCGTTGCCCATTTCGGTCTTCATTAATATCATTACAGGTTTACCTTTTCCTGTATGTTCTTTTGCTTTTTTCAGTGTGGACACAACGGAAGCGATATCATTTCCTTTCTCAAGGTCGAGTACATCCCAGCCAAAAGCTTCGAACTTAGCACGTAAACTTCCCATCGGAAGTACCTGATCTGTTGAGCCATCGATCTGTTGTCCGTTCATATCAACCGTGGAAATAATATTATCTACCTTTTTCGCAGCAGCATACATTGCAGCTTCCCAAATTTGGCCTTCTTGTAATTCACCATCACCATGAAGTGAATAAACGATGGAATTATCTTTATTGAGTTTCTTGGCCAATGCTGCACCTATCGCTACCGACATGCCTTGTCCGAGTGAGCCGGAAGCAATGCGAACACCTTCCAAATGTTCATGTGTTGTCGGGTGTCCCTGTAAACGTGTATTCAGCTTGCGGAAGGTGGCTAGTTCCTTTACAGGGAAATATCCGGAATGTGCTAAAACGCTATAAAATACGGGGGAAATATGTCCATTTGACAAGAAGAACAAATCTTCGCCAATGCCATCCATTTTAAATTTTGAAGGATCGTGTTTCTTCGTTTCAAAATAAAGCGACACGAGGTATTCGACACAGCCGAGAGATC
>JAPLDC010000361.1 GCA_026391935.1 Bacteroidota bacterium
CAATGCTGGTTTGTAATCTATTGGTGAATAATCGTACCGTGAAAACACACTGGAGAGATCTTGGTTATCAAAGTCAGTTTTATTTTTTATAGAATCATTTAAAGCAAGCAACTGAGGTATATTCTTTTCGGATAATGAAGTTAAATAGAGCTTATCCAATGGCTTCTGTTTAAGTTCAGCTTTGCTGATATTAAAACCTGTGACTAGCACATCCCAATTTACAAAACAGGCTGAAATAAGGACTGCGTAAAACAGCCAACCATTTGAGCGAAAGAGAAACCAATTACTTTTTGTTTTAGCGATCTTGAAAAATGTGGTCATCAGCCCGATCATCGCCAATATCAACCATATATAGACTCCAATGCGTTTGTATGTTAAACTGTACTCATCGATATATAACTTGTTTCTTGAAGCCGTTGAAATTAACATAAAGGCATTTTGTGCGATCCATAAATAACTCAAATACTTTAAGATTTTATTTCCTTTGTAAAAGTTAAGTGCCCCACGGAAATAGTACAAAATAATAAGAATAGCGATGGTTATTGAAAGGATCAAAACACCAGTGCCCTGATGAACAAAAGCTGAATAGGTCAACTCTTTTGGCAATGTTCCGTCTAGCCATAAAAAATCAGCGTCAAGTATATTTACTGTTAGCAATAATAAATTCAGCATCAAAAGAAGAATTATACCTGACAGCTTTTCATTATCTAAACTTAATTTTAAAAATGAGCTGTGGTTATAAAGAGAATCTTGAGAGATTGTGTTTGCAGCAGCTTCATCCCCATCTGCGATCATTTTAATGCGTTTATGATTGAATAATCCATACATTATAAAGAAGCCTGCAAATGTGAAGAGTATCCAGCTTAAAGAAATAAAATCAAGATTTATTTTTTTAGTAAAATTATCGAACAATGGATTTGAAGCCTTATACATGAAAAAGAAGACCAGTACAACAATAAATGGAATCAGAAAAAGCAAAATGCGCATCCCTTCTTTTTTGCCTTCAGCTTTCACAATTTTGTTTTGCGAACGATCAATTGTATCGAGAATTAAAAAAACATAGGATGCCGAAATTGAATACGCAGAAAAAAACAAGGAAACAATAATTGATGTTTTTGGATTTATGCTGTAAGCCGATAAAATGCAAAGTGAAATAATATTTGCCGTTAGAGATAACCCATTACCATAATAAAAAACACAGCCGGCGCTAAGCAGACAGCCAATAGCTGAAAAGACCCAATTCCTGTTTTTTATGATTTCCTTGTTACGGAGAAGCAATAGAACGATGATGGAAATTGTAAAAAGTAAAAAATTTATTCCTAAACTTTGTTGGTAAAACAAGTAGCTGTAAATACCAACTGATGCTGTTAATATCCAATCGTTCATTTTCATAATATATCTGTTTTTAGTGTTTCTAATTTATTTGTTAACCGGTAAATAATATAAAGTGGAATTAATCCAATCAGTCCAAAGGAGCAATCGATCAGCTGCCAGAAAAATGGAATCTGTCGGATCGGCCCTGCTAAAAGAGCTAAAGGAAAGACCATAATACAAGCGATCATGCCGAATTGAATGACCCAGACATTTTTAACCGGATCTATATATGGACCGATGAATACTGTTGCAATTACAATGTGTGCAAACGCTAACCAATCTGTACCATAAGAAAGGTGAGGAAAGTTTAAACTTGTGATGTTTACTTCATTATAAATTGTTGAGAGCCATTGTTGCAGAAATTCAGGAAGAACAGCTGAATGCTTCATTATTAAAGTCAATTCAGATTGTATTGGAAAAGCTGTTATTCCGCTTAATATCAGAAAAAGCATAAATAAGATCAACCAGCTCCTGATCTTCTTTTTTAAATGCAAACTAGTGTATGATTTCATAAAAATATATTTTAAAAGTACTTTGAATTACAAAGTGTGTAGTCAAAAAAATATCAATCTCTGTTTTTTAATAATTTTTCAAGTGCGTCTAAATGATCATTAAACGCTTTCTTGCCGGCTTTAGTAACAGCATATGATGTATTCGGTTTCTTTCCAACAAATTGCTTCTTTACTTCCACATATTCAATTTTCTCTAAGGCAGAAATATGGGAAGCAAGATTCCCATCAGTAATGTCGAGCATTTCTTTCATTTCACTGAACTCCACCCAATCGTTAACCATCAATATTGACATGATGCCAAGCCGGATACGATTTTCGAATGCTTTATTTAAATATTGAATATAATTTTTCAAACTTTATTTCTAATTAGAACATTCAATTTTACTTTCTTTCATATTTAAAATACATCATGGTGCCGTAAATAATATGCAAAATACCAAAACCAATTGCCCAAAACAATAATCCATAACCAATTAAAAAAGAACCTGCTAATCCTAAAGCAATTTCACATAAACCTAAATAGCGGATATCATCAAAAGTATATTTACTTGCATTTACTAAAGCTAATCCATAAAATATTAATGTTGCCGGAGCGACTAATCCGATAATTCCATGATAAATAAGCACAAGGCAAAATAAACCACCGACAAACAAAGGGATTGCAAGGTTGACCAACAATCGTTTTGCCGAATTATCCCAAATTTTTAATCCCTTGCGTTTTGAATTACGAATTGTTAAAAGCGTGCCAACTAACAAGGAAGAAAATAAAACTGAAACGGCTAATTCCAAAAAGTAAATTGTCACACCAGTTAATTCCTCAGTATGTATCGTTCTATAACTTTCAGCGTATGAATCTAATTTCATAGATGCTAAATAAGCACCAATCAAAGCAAATATTCCGGCAAAAACACCGGATAATCCACTTAATGAAATGCAACGTGACGACCGTTCCATCATGGAACGAATATCTGTTATTGCTTGTAAATGCTCTTTTTGTTCTGTCATTTTGGAGTGGATTAAAAGTACTTTGTAATGCAAAGCTATAAATAAAAAGAATACAAAAAAGAAAATATTTTTAAAATTTGTTAAAAAGATAAAATGCTATCAAATCAACCATCTCAAAAGGCTTGATTTTAAAAGCACTTAGATGATATTGTTTTTTATTGAATTCAAGAACAACTGGACTCGAACAAAAATTTCAAAAAAAACCTTATACTTGTAATATGGTTATCTTATTTATAACAACCTTTATTACTGTTCGGTGGATTGACGTGGTTGATATATTACTAGTGGCAGCACTTATTTATCAATTGTATAATTTGGTAAAAGGAACAGTCGCCATCAATATTTTTATCGGCATCATGCTTATCTATCTTCTCTGGTTCATTGTTAAATTGATGAACATGCAATTGTTTGGAAGTATCCTAAGTAAATTCATCGATGTAGGTTTCATTGCTTTGCTTATAGTTTTTCAACCCGAGTTAAGACGATTTCTTTTATACTTAGGCACATCCGACATTTTCAATAAAGGAAAGATTGGGAAAGGTTTATTTGATTTTAAATGGAACGTGAATCCTTCTCAAACATTGGATATTAATTCAATAGTCAAAGCTTGTAAGAGTATGAGTTCGAATAAAACTGGAGCCATCATTATCCTGACGAAAGAAAACGATCTTAAATTTTATGCAAATACCGGAGACGCGATCGATGCAAAAGTATCTGTGCGGATGATAGAAAGTATTTTTTATAAAAATTCGCCATTACATGACGGAGCTATCATTATTTCCGACAACATAATTACTGCAGCACGCTGTGTATTGCCCGTCACTGAACATGCCGACTTTCCTGCACATTTAGGTATGCGTCACCGTGCTGCTGTTGGTATTACGGAAAATACTGATGCAATTGCGATTGTTGTATCTGAACAAACCGGGGAGATCTCTTATTCGGTCGGAGGAGAATTAAAGCATGCTCTTAATCCGGAACGGTTGAAAGAACTATTGGAAAAAGAGTATAAATAAATCTAAATTTTACTTCTCTCCATTTTTCTTCTGGAATTCTTTTATCAGCTGTTCATCTGTCTTTCCAAGATTGTTAATTGCAGCTTTTGCATCATTTACATACGTGCTTTTAGGATAAGCCTTGATTAATTGCTCATAAATAACTTTCGCTTTCGCATCATCATTCAAAAAATTATCCAGCAAAGCTGCTTGTAAAAAAAGACTCTCCTGAACCAATTTATAATTTGGATATTTTTGCGTGATCAGTTGGTAATATGCCAACGCCTGCGGATATTGCTGTATTGCAGTAGCAATTTCACCTGCTTTAAATAAATAATCAGGGGTTATGGAATCATTCGGGTAATTTTTTGAGAAATCAGAATATGCTTGTAGTGCCTGACCAGCAATGACATTATCGATTTTCATAGAACGGTGCATCTCCCCTTCCAATCGATTGATCAAATTTGTTAATTCAACCTTTTGATCTGTAGTTGTTGCCACTTTCGCTTCCTTCACTTTCTCATCGCTTCCACATGAAGCAAAGGAGAATGCCATCAGCGCAATAAAAGCATATTTAAATTTATTCATTTATTTTATTTATTTATTTATTTATTTATTTGGGAAACGCATTTTATAGGTTACACTTACTTTCCCTTTTGAAATATCTGCTAATCGCCCTTTTAATAATCTCCTTCTTAAAGGACTAATTTTATCTGTGAATAATTTCCCTTCCAGGTGATCAAATTCATGCTGAATAACACGTGCAGCTATGCCTTCATAGATCTCGTCATAAAAATTAAAATCAAGATCATAATACTGAATACGAATCTTAGGTTTACGTAAAACATCTTCACGAATTTTTGGAATACTTAGGCAACCTTCATTAAAAGCCCACTCCTCACCTTCTTCACTAACAATTTTCGGATTGATAAAAGCTTGTGACAAATTCCCTAATTGTTCGCGCTCTTCTGCAGTAAATTCATCTTCATCGTCTTCATTTCGCTCCCCATTCACAAATGGGGTTGTGTCGACAAGAAATATTCTTACAGCTTTTCCAATTTGATGTGCTGCAATGCCAACGCCGGATGAAGAACGCATTGTTTCAAACATATCCTCAATTAATTTTTCAAGTCCGGGATAATCTTTTGTAACTTCTACTCCCACTTTCCTTAATACAGGATCACCATAAGCTATGATCGGTAATATCATTAATTTAATTATTATTAGTTAAAGAATCTTTTTAATTTGCTTTTACTATTTATTTGATCTTATTCATAAAGCTCTGCAAAATAATTGTGGCACTTATTTCATCCACTAGTTCTTTATTTTGCCTTGCTTTTCTTTTTAATCCACTGTCGATCATCGTTTGAAATGCCATTTTGGATGTAAAACGCTCATCCATTCTTTCTATTTTAATTGCCGGAAAAGTTCGCCTTAAATGCACCACAAAAGGTTCAATAAATCGTGCCGAATCTGATGGCTCATTATTTAAACGCTTGGGTTCTCCAACAACAATACACTCAACCTCTTCTTTTATCATATATGCTTTCAAAAATTCAATAAGATCTTTTGAATGAACGGTTGTTAGTCCGGTTGCAATTATCTGCAATGGGTCAGTAACAGCGAGTCCCACTCTTTTGCTTCCATAATCAATTGCCATTAACCTAGCCATGGAGCAAAAATAGCAAAAAAATCAAAAGCCTCTCTTGTAAAAAACGCTATTCATAATTGAATTCTTTCAACGTATTTAATAAAAGTCTTACACTCTGCTCAGACTTACATTTGATTTATTCTCAAGAAGGTTTAACTTAAAAATGAATATATTTGCTAAGAACAACAAACAATTGAACAATTGAATTGATTATGATGCAAAAAATTATTGAAACTGCTTGGGATAATCGGGAACTGTTAAAAGACGAAAAAACTCAAAATACAATCCGTGAAGTGATTGAAATGCTTGATAAAGGAAAACTGCGAGTTGCAGAACCGAAAGGCAACGAATGGCAGGTTAACGAATGGATAAAAAAAGCTGTGATCTTATATTTCCCGATACAAAAAATGGAAACCATTGAGGTAGGAATATTTGAGTACCATGACAAGATGAAATTAAAAACCAATTATGAAGCTTTGGGTGTTCGCGTTGTTCCCAATGCAGTTGCCCGTTACGGAGCATATCTCGCAAAAGGAGTTATTATGATGCCAAGTTATGTGAATATCGGAGCATATGTAGATAGCGGAACGATGGTTGATACCTGGGCAACTGTCGGCTCTTGTGCCCAAATAGGAAAAGATGTGCATTTAAGTGGCGGAGTTGGTATTGGCGGAGTACTTGAACCGGTTCAGGCAGCACCGGTAATTATCGAAGACGGATGTTTTATCGGCTCTCGTTGCATTGTTGTTGAAGGCGTTAGGGTTCAAAAAGAAGCTGTATTGGGAGCGAATGTTGTGCTGACAAAATCCACAAAAATTATTGACGTGACCGGCCCTGAGCCAAAAGAATACAAAGGAATTGTTCCTCCCCGTTCAGTTGTCATTCCGGGTTCTTATACAAAGAAATTCCCTTCTGGCGATTTTCAAGTGCCCTGCGCTTTAATAATCGGACAACGTAAGGAAAGTACTGATCTAAAAACCTCTCTGAATAATGCTTTGAGAGAATATGATGTTGCTGTTTAGTTTTAATAAGTATAAAGATTGAACTAGAATTTGAAAATCCTCATTATTCAAACTGCCTTTATCGGTGATGTGATTTTAGCAACAGCTGTCGCTGAAAAACTACATCATCAGTTTCCTGATGCACAAATTGATTTTTTATTACGAAAAGGAAATGAAGCTTTATTAGCTGATCATCCATATATAAAAACAGTATTTGTTTGGGATAAAAAACGAGGGAAATTCAAAAATCTCTTATCCATTACCAAACAGCTTCGGGCAAATAAATACAACTCCGTTATAAATCTACATCGGTTTGCAAGCTCTGGAATCATTACAGCATTTTCAGGAGCTATAGAAAAAATAGGATTTGATAAAAATCCACTTTCATTTTTATTTACAAAAAAAATAAAACACGAGATCGGAAATGGAAAACATGAGACGGAACGTAACCAGCAACTGATCGAACATTTAACAGATAACAAAGCAGCGAAACCGAAACTGTATCCTTCTTCCAGAAATTACGAATCTGTAAAGAAGTACAAAAATGCAGCATATGTTTGTCTTGCTCCTACATCGGTATGGTTTACTAAACAATATCCAAAAGAAAAATGGATAGAACTTTGCAATGCATTACCGAAAGAATTAACAATTTATTTGTTGGGAGCCCCAACCGATGTTGAGGCATGCAATACGATTAAGTTGAGTACTAAAATTGAAAAACAAAATACGATCATTAATCTCTCTGGGAAATTGAACTTTTTAGAATCAGCTGCTCTAATGAAAGATGCTAAAATGAATTTTGTCAACGATTCTGCTCCAATGCATATTGCCTCAGCCATGAATGCAAAAACTATAGCTATTTTTTGTTCGACCGTTCCTTCTTTTGGTTTTGGCCCTCTTTCCGATAACTCAAATATAGTTGAGACAAAAGAAATGCTTGATTGCCGACCTTGTGGTATACATGGACATAAAGAATGTCCAAAAGGCCATTTCAAATGCGGCTTTTCAATTGAAACCAATGAATTGATTAAACATCTTGCCTGATTCGAATTATTATTTTTTTATTAATTACTCCATTAACTTTCGTTCACAACATTTTTCCATGAGTTTCTAACTTAAGCGCCTATTTCGTATATTCGTACTTTATGGATGAAGAAATAAAAAATGCAATAGCTATTTTAAAAAAAGGAGGAGTCATTCTTTACCCTACGGATACCGTTTGGGGAATAGGATGTGATGCCCGAAATAAGGAAGCCGTTTCAAAAATCTTCAAACTAAAGCACAGAGCCGAATATAAGAGTATGGTTGTATTGGTAAGTGACGAAAAAATGGTTAACCGCTATGTAAAAGAAGTTCCCGCAATTGCCTGGGATCTGATTGAAAATACAGAGGAGCCATTAACAATCATCTATCCTGATGGAAGAATGCTAGCGGAAAATATTATTGCTGCAGATGGAAGTGTTGGAATAAGGATAGTAAAAGATGAATTTTGTAAAACATTGATCCATAAATTCGGTAAGCCTATCGTTTCTACTTCTGCGAATGAAAGCGGTGAAGCATCGCCAACATCCTTTAACGATATCAAACTGGATATCATGAATAAAGTAGATTATATAGTAAATTTGCGACACAAAGAGATCAACAATATAAAACCTTCAACCATCATAAAAATAGCGATGAATGGAGAGATTAAAATTTTGAGAAAGTAAAATGAAGAGCTTATTTAATACTTCTGACAATCAGGGTCATTTGAGACCGTTTGAAGCATCGTGAAAACAAAATTAATTCATCCTATTTTTAAGATTATTTCGGAATGTGCCGATGAAATGGAACTTTCTGTTTTCGTAATTGGTGGTTGGGTGCGAGACTTGCATTTGGGCCGACCGTCTAAAGACATTGATATTGTGGCCATCTGTAAGGATGATTCGGAACGTAAGATCGGAATCGAACTAGCGAAAGCTGTTGCACACAGATTAGGAAATAAGTATCATGTCAATATTTACAAGAATTTTGGAACGGCACAAATTGTTTATGAAGATTATGATATTGAATTTGTAGGTGCCCGAAAAGAATCTTACCGCTCCGAAAGCCGCAATCCTATTGTCGAAAATGGCACACTTGAAGATGATCAAAATAGAAGAGATTTCACCATCAATGCATTAGCTGTTTCCTTAAATGCAAAAACATATGGTAACCTTTTAGATCCTTTTGACGGATTGAATGATATGGGAGCCAAAATTATCCGCACCCCACTCGATCCAGATATAACCTATTCTGATGATCCTTTGCGAATGATGCGAGCTGTTCGCTTTGCCACTCAATTAAATTATACTATTGAGAAACAATCCTTGCAGAGTATTTCAAAAAACAAGGAACGTATCAAAATTATTTCAAAAGAACGCATCAGCGATGAACTGAATAAAATTATTCTAGCGGCGACTCCTTCTGTTGGATTTAAAATACTTTTTGACACTGGCTTACTACACTTTATTTTTCCTGAAATGGTTGCATTACATGGAGTGGAGATAAAAAATGGGAAATCGCACAAGGACAATTTCTATCATACGCTGGAAGTGCTGGACAACATTTGTAAAACAACGGATGATCTTTGGTTACGGTGGGCTGCCATATTGCACGACATCGCTAAACCTCCTACAAAACGATTTGAAGCAGATCACGGCTGGACATTTCACGGCCATGAAGACAGAGGTTCTAGGATGGTACCGAAGATCTTTGAAAATCTAAAACTACCTTTGAATGAAAAAATGAAGTATGTGCAAAAACTTGTTTTGCTTCATTTACGTCCGATTGTTTTGGCAAAAAGTGATATAACAGACAGTGCGGTGCGCAGATTACTTTTTGAGGCAGGAAACGATATTGACGATCTGATGAAACTGTGCGAAGCAGATATTACTTCTAAAAATGAATATAAAGTACAGAAGTATTTGAAAAATTTTGAGCTCGTTCGTCAAAAATTAAAAGAAGTTGAAGAAAAAGATAATATCCGAAACTGGCAGCCTCCGGTAAGTGGTGAAGATATCATGAAGTTATTCAATATCCCCGCAGGGAAAGAAGTTGGAATAATTAAAAATGCGATACGAGAAGCAATTTTAGACGGTATAATTAAAAATAACAAGGAGGAAGCGACAGAATTTATGATCATTGAAGGATCAAAATTAGGGTTGAAGGCTGAATGTAAATAAGATTTTTTTATTATTACCTATAATAAATGATTTTACCAATGATTTTTGCTTTGATAAATCTACTTTTTAACTTAAAACTTTAAACTTAAATAAAACAATAATTCGTATTTTTGACTCAGAATATTTTACAAACATAAAGCATCGTATTGAACTGCTGAACCTGTTAACTAATGAACTAAATATATATGGCTGTTTATCGCTTTCGAGTAACATTTGAAGACAACGAAGAGATCTTTCGTGAGATCGATATAAAATCTGCACAAAATTTTGAGGATTTCCACAATATTATTATACAATCTATTGGCTTTGACAATCTTCACGACGCGTCTTTTTTTATCAGCGATGACTATTGGAGAAAAGGTGAAGAGATTGGACTTCGTCCTATAAGTGAAGAAGAAGCTGAAAAAAGAAAAAGAAAAGAGCTCCCATTTAAGAAACAAATGAATAAGTGTAAAATGGCATCACTGATAGATGACCCACACCAAAAGTTTGTGTATGTATACGATCCAAAAAGTAACTGGACCTTCCTTGTGGAACTTGTAAAAATATTATTGGACGATCCTAAAGGTTCATTTCCTAAATGTTTCAAAACAATAGGAGAAGCCCCTAAACAGCATAAGACGAATACTGTCGCTCCTTCTATTGATGATGAGGACGACTTCGATGAGGATGAGCCACATATAGACGATGATGCTTATGTAAACGCTCACAGTGAAGATGAAACTTCTTTGTTGGAAGGTGAAGAAGGCGAAGAAGAAGTTGAAGAGGAAGGAGCATTAGATGAAGACGAAGCACTAGATGAAGATGTTCAAGAAGTGGGTGGAATTGACGAAGACTAATTGGCAATCGGTAATCTTACGTTTGCTTTAAAAAATAATAGACATTCAAAGATACTTATCTCTGCGGTGAAAAGATACATGCCTGAAAAATTTCTCATTGTAATTGTTGGCC
>JAPLDC010000294.1 GCA_026391935.1 Bacteroidota bacterium
GCCTGCGTAAATCCAAATCCTTTAACATGATACAATGTATTCACACGAATTTTTTCAATAAAAAAACGTTCAAATCCATTAAACATAAGGTAAATAGAAAATAAGACTCCTGGTGTTTTTATTCGTTTACGAATGCCCCAGATGATCAGAAATAGAAAAAGGCACATCACCGTTTCATAAAATGATGTTGGATAAACTGCAGGTACAAGATGATTGCAGTATTTATCTGCATTACAATTCGCGATAGGCTCACCATAATTCACAACATTGTGTGGAAAATCGTAACTCCAGACCCAATCAGGTGCCCAACTCAGCCAATTAGGTTTTGGACTGATGTTATTTATTCCCCAATCACCGTCTCCGGAAAGGTGACAACCAATCCTGCCAATGGCATATCCAATCATTATAGAAGGAGCAGATGAATCAATTAAAATAGGGGTTGGAATATTGTTTTTTTTGCCGTAATAGATCAATGCGATAGAGGCGAGGATTAATCCTCCATACATAGTTAATCCATCAAAAGAAAGTAATGCGTGAATAGGGTCTACAATGAAAGTGTCCCAATTTTCTAAGTTGTGAAAGATCTTTGCTCCTAATAATCCGGCAAATGCGGCAATGAGGGTCATGTTTCCTACAAGTTGAAAAGGATGAATGGGTTCATCTTCCCAAACAGGGATTTCTAATTTCGTTTTTTCCTTTTCGCTGTATTTCAGATATGCTGAAATTGCTCCTAAAATAATACCTCCTAATAGATTTCCTTTTGTTGACAATAAAAATCCTTGCGTATTTTCTGTAAAAGCTGAGAAATTTAAAATAATATATAAAAGTTTATAGCCGATCAAAAAACCGATGATACCAGAAAAAAACAATTCACTTTTAGTAGCTCTTTGTCCCTTTAATATTTTTATAGTTCCAACGCTCAACAATCCTTCATTTTCTTTGCGTTTTAATTCTTTGGTCCAGAAATAGGCTGAAGCCAAAAATGCCATGGCTACAAAAAATCCAAACATCTGAACCATTTTTAAAAAAGGGAGTTCTAAACCAAAAAGATCTTTTACAGCGTAATAAAGGGAAGGATACATAAATGCTAGGGATTACAAATTTTACGAGTTACAAAACTGTGTATGACAATGGGCACAAATTTTATGCGAATTTACGAATCTTTAATGGAATTCAGAATATTATAGCTTTCACACTTTTATCTACGCCAATAGAAAAGGTAAAATTAATTAGTTTGATATTAAGTGCAAAAAAATGATTTTATTCAATAGTGCAAAAACGTTCTTAGGCTTCGAAGAAAGATTTCTTGTAATCTAATTTTAGGTCGATTTTTTCATTTTTTTTGTAGCAAGTATATAAACGATGATTTTGCAGATTTTATCTTCTTTTTACTTGATTCGATTTATTTTTACTCATCAATTAATGAATAATACACCATCTTTGAAAGTGTAATCACTGCTTTCACAAGTGATATGCCATTTAAAAGTATCCTTGTCCTCTAAGTAATCTTTTGTTGTCTTGCTTGGTATATTGATAAATATATCTTGAACCTGATGTTCCTCCTCATTTATAATAGCCCTCCAATAACTCTTCCCATCTGAACAATCGTGATTGAACCTTATTTTTATTACAGTTTTTCTATTTTCGCATTCACCTGTTTTCATATACTTGTGTCTCCTTCTAGGGTTTTATTTTTGAATTATCATTCTTTTTTCTGGCCAAATAAAGGCGATCATTTTTAACTATTTTCAATCCTGCTCAAAATGCTAATGTATTATTTTTTAGAGCAGAGCTGAGAAAGAGAGCTTGGTTGATACTGAAATCCTTAATCCAGCCCCAGCATTTCACGGAATGACTCTTTACCTTCTTTTGTTTTTTTGAGATTTGTAATCAGCATGATTGCTCGGTTAATCCTTAGTTGGCTGCTTTTTACGGTGTTAACATAATGGATGATATAGCGCTGTTTACCGGGCGTGAGCATATTAAAGCGTCTCAATCCTTCCTCATCTTGTTCCAGAAGCTCCTTCAATTCTTCGGAAACTTCCATCCCAAATTCACTTTCATCTTTTTTTAATGAAACGAGTACTTCATCTTTAAATTTTAATCCTAATTTCTTTAATCGGGATGCATTTATACTTATATACCCATTTCCTTTCCC
>JAPLDC010000212.1 GCA_026391935.1 Bacteroidota bacterium
ATGGCAAGTTTATTAGTTACCTCTATTGCTTTTTCAGCGATCTCAAAACAAATTTCTTCTGTTTCAACTGCACATGGGCCGGCAATTAAAAAAAAGTTGTCGGAGCCTAAATGCTTTATGTTTTTGATATTTTTTAATGACATATTTTTTATTTGAAATTTTTAACTAGTGAAATATATGCTGCTCTTCCGCATGCTTTTTTCGGAGCTATAAATCCTTCAATATTATTGCTACATGCATAAATAATAATACCTTTTCCTAAATTGGCGAACATTCCTAATCCATAATTGAACTTGCCATACCCACCATAACCGAATGTTGCGGAAACGGAAAATTTTTGGTTGATGATAAAATTTCCTTTTAAATAGGTTAACAAATGATAGTTTCCATTGAATACATATCGGATGCCTTCAGTCATCTCAAAATGCTTACTTAATCGAGTCTCATAAGTCAGATTTAATGTAGAGGGCAATGTTACTGATAAAGATTGTTTTTTAAATGGAGCAATGTTTTTTATGATGCTGTCTTGTGAAGAGCTTGCAAAAGTAGAGTCTTGAAGATCGTAAATACTATTTACCTGAAATCCGCTATAATGAAAAACGGAATCTTGATTTAAGTATAATGATCTGCTGTTAAACTTTATGGCTCCGATATCAGCCACTGAAACACGAAGCTTCGAATTCCCGAATCGTGTGCTGAAAGGCGCTTCAAAATAAATGTCAACGCTTGCACCGATGCCGTTAAAAGCGCCGATTCCTTTTTTTGCAGTATCAGATTGTGCAACTTGCATACTGGTGTTAAAATCGATGTACTGGCCATCTTCACTTGTATACAATTCGGCTTTTTGAGCAAAAATAGTGGCGTACTGTTCTCCTTTTAATATGGACACTGCTATTCCCCAACGAGCAGCGCTGTCGTATTTGGAAGAGAATAATCCAATTTGTAATTGCTGATAACGAAGATAGGTTAAATTAAAATCGTTGAAATTAGCTGTTTTACCTGCATAAGCAGCATTCCCGTAAAATCCAACCTTGTAAAAATCATTTGAAAATCGGGCATCAAAATGCGCTCTGTCACGCATACTGAAAAATAAACTGACATTCTTTTTGTGAAAAAGCGAATCCAATTTTAATCCTAAATAAATACCATAATTAAGATCAACACCTACTGTATTCATATTTTTAACTCTACTCAATACCTGATTTTTTAGTTCGGTATTGATGAAGCCCCCGTTATAAAATTTAGAAATAAATTGTGAGGTTAAGGCAGTAGAATTAATTCCGAAATCGCCAATTAATCCAACGCGCGTTTTACTGGAATCAGGGAATTCATCAGAAAAAATGGCCGATATTTGAGCCTCCATTTTTTGTTCAAATGAAATAAGGAAAAGTATGAATAGTATCTTTTTCAAAGCCTGAAATTATTGAAGTTGGATGGTATAATTAAAATCGCCTACCAGTTTTACATCTATTGAATATTCACTGTAAATTTTTATGTATTGAGGCTGGTCTATTGTATTGAATTTTACTTTAAGTACAGCTTTCTTTGTATGGTATAATTGATCCATTTTACTTTCACTTACCGGAATAGTTATTTTTGTCATTTTTTTACTGATTACCCTTAAGCTTGAATTGACAGGTGCTTCAACGATAGTATTAGCATATCCGAAAATAGAATCCACCGCAACATTATTATCATCCAATAAATACAATTGCAATTTTGCATTGAATGGGAATCCATTGTTCGCAAACAGCGTGATCGTTCCATCATGAATACTTTGAGTACCATTTGACGGTGAAACATTTAAAGCTAAAGTGTCAGCTAATGTTAAATTATTCGCCACTAAAGAAAGAGGAATCTCCATATCTAGCGAGGCTTTTAATAGTTTTTCAGAATAAATAAAGTCGTTTGAGCCGGAAATGTTTCCCAAAGGATCGGTGACCATTTGCATCGAATAACTAAATTTATTTGGTAAATTTTCGATCATCTGTTTGATGTTCGAATTAGTGGTGTTCAATGGAAATGAAGCATAGGTCGGAAAAACTGTTCCGCCACTTTCAGACGCCCTGTTTATGTTTATCGGGCTACCGATCAAACTATTTACGAGGTTTATAGCAGTTCCTGTATGCGTATTTATTGAACTGATATTATTCACATGCAATCGTGCATCCATACCGATCGGGTTCTCAATTTTGAAATTAAAATTCACATCTTCCAATTGAATTGTCCCATCCACAATTCTATCAAACAGGGTAAAACCACTTTCACTCGGACCAACATTATACGTATTATTTCCAAAATAACCCTTTGCATAGTATGGAATGATATCGAAGAAGGTATTGTCAATAATCAAGCTGTCAGATGGGGTTACAGTAACAGAAGACGTTGCCGCTGAACTAATATTGGCGGATAATGAGGTGTAAATGGTATTTATAAGTGTGCCGGTTGGCCCTGTTAAATTAATAGTATACCCCGATAAATCAAATGTTTGATTATAAACTCCAGGAGTAGAACCTACACGTGCAGGAACATTTACATTGATTGAAAAAGGAACTCCTGCTATCGTTGCACATGGAATCGAATAAACATAAGTTGTGGCTTCCTGAATTTTACTTTTAACATGAAATGTCACGAAGCCGGATTTTACAATTACTTTTCTTAATTCAATTCCCGGTATCGAATAAGTAGTTGAAGCTGAAGGAGGGAAGGGGATAGCAAAACCAGGAAATAAAGAAACAGGTCCTCCTACAGCATAACCATTATGAATTGTAGTATCACCAATGTTAAATAATGTATCTATATTGATTTTATAAAGATCACTATTGAATACAATTTTTAAAGAACTATCAGCATTAGCTTGTAAGTAGGAATCAGGAAGTATATTGTTGATATTTAGTGAGGCATCAACCAAGGGAGCTAACAATTCAGTATCCCAAGATGCTTTTCCCATTTCCTTTCTGCAAGACGAAAAAAAGAGAGGTGTAACCAATAAAAATAAAAGGAATGATTTTCTCATGTTTATTGATATTTCGACTGATTTATAGTTGCTAAAAATACTAAAAATATATCGATAAACTGAATATTTTGGAACGACAATAAGAAAAAAAGGAATAGTATTCCGAATCAAATAAAAATACAATATCTTTGTATGGTTATATTTGCAGTGTTTTATGTTCACAAAACGATTTAATATTTCTTGGATTGCCTCATCATTAGTGATGTTTGCATTGTCTTATATTTGGCATGGAATATTTTTGACTGATTTTTCCCGCTTAACCTATCCTAAAGAAGTTTTTCTTGTCATTGCATCCTTTGTTTATTTGATCATTGGCTTTCTTGCAGCAAAGGCTATTGACATAAAAATGTTAGACAAATTCTTTAAACGTAAGCCAATCATCAAAGGAGCTATTTCTGGTGCAGGTCTCGGCTTCATCCTTTTCTTGATCTCCACCGTTGTTGGTGTTTCATTTAGTACTGGCTCAAAGCTTGAGAATTTACTGCTTGATGTTTGTTGGCAAGTGATTGAACAATCTGCTGGTGGTGCAGTTGTTGGGATTGCACACTATTTTATTTTTGATTCCAGCGCTATTACTGAGGATTAATAGTCGTATTTCTTCCCCCAAAGTTTCTTTAGATATTCTTTTTGCTCATTTTCCCTTGCATTATTTCCCGGCTCATAAAATTTTGTTCCGCTTATTTCTGATGGAAGATATTCTTGTGCTGAAAAATTATTTGCAAAGCC
>JAPLDC010000214.1 GCA_026391935.1 Bacteroidota bacterium
ACATAACAACTGTGCACCAAAAGTTAATTCAAAACTACCTGGAACATATTTTACTAGAATATCCTTTTCCAAAACACCATTTCCAAGCAAAGTCTTTACAGCAGCATCACGCAGCGCACCTGTAATAGCGATATTCCATTCGGCTACAACAATTCCTATCCGCATACCTGATCCATTTGGAATTACATTTGCTTCGAATTGAGATAAATTCTTATTTGCTGATGACATTACTATTTTAATTTAAAGTTTGAATTTCAATTTTTAAATGATGTTCGCAATAACAATTCGTTATTAAAATTATTAACCTGTTTTCAATAAAAAAAGGTGATTCTTTTTACAAAAAATCACCTTTAAAAAGAACAGTTAAAATTATAGATTACCTAAAACTTTTGCACGGGAAATGAATTTCTCCATTTCTCTTCCTTCATTTGTTTCTGCATATTCATTTTTTATGCGCTCATAAATTTTAATCGCATCCACATAATTTTGTTTTTCTTCATATGCCAATCCTGCTTTTTTCAAGCAAATTGGAGAATTGAATTGATTATTATTTTGTTCTGCAGCTTTCAAATAATAAGTGATCGCTTCGTCAGTCTTTCCCAATTCCATATTCGCATCACCTATACAAGCTGTTGCCAAAGGTCCCAAAATCTGATCATTACCATTGAATTTCCCAAAATGAGTGATTGCTTCCTCGTATTGACCTTTTTTCAGGTAACATACACCCAAATAATATTCAGCTAGATTTCCTGAAGGAGTGATTCCGTAATCATCGACAATCTGCACAAAACCAACAGAACCATTCTTATCGCCATTCATAGCGTAATCAACAGAATCTTTTCCGAAATAATCCTCCGCAACAAACATTTCTGCTCTTGCTTTGGTTTCTTCACCTGCAACATACCAATATTTATAAGCCAGATATCCGCCAACCAATACCACAATAGCACCTAAAATCAGCCCAATGGTCTTTTTATTTTGCTCAATATATAGTTCAGTTTTGCTAAACGCCTGTTCAACGTCTAAAATTGGTTCATCATTTATCTCTTTTGCCATAATTTATTTAAATCTTGTTAATGGATTGCAAAAATAAGTTTTTTTTGCAATATCTATAATTAATTCTGAACATTCTGAATTTTCCTGTGTTTTTTGGTTATTTTTACCACCGAGGGCCTATTTCCTACTCGCTTTTAGCTAAAAGGTCCTTACCGCTTAAGAAGCGCTAAATTTACATAGTGAGACCCTGATGTTTTTAAAGAAATTATCTGTATTAAATTTTAAAAATTACCCGGAAGCCGAACTCAGCTTCAGCCAACAGATTAACTGCTTAACAGGCAACAATGGTGAAGGAAAGACCAATATCCTAGATGCTATTCACTATCTTTCTTTCTGCAAAAGCTTTTTTAACCCCATCGACAGTCAGAATATCTTGCATGAATCTCCTTTTTTCCTCATTCAGGGCGTTTTTGGAATGCCCGACAGGGACGATGAGATCTATTGCGGACTGAAAAGAAATCAAAAGAAGCAATTCAAACGGAATAAAAAGGAATATTCCCGACTGGCAGATCACATAGGATTATACCCATTGGTGATGATCTCTCCGGCAGATTCTGAATTAATTACCGAAGGCAGCGAAAGCAGAAGGCGGTTCATTGATAGCGTAATTGCTCAATTTGACCGTGAATACCTCGAGAATCTGATCAGTTACAACAAGGTGCTTTCACAAAGAAATGCCTTATTGAAACAGTTTGGTGATAGCCGAAAATTCGATAAAGATTCCCTGGAAATCTGGGATATTCAACTGATAGAATACGGTATAAAAGTTCATAAATGCAGAAAAAATTTCATAGAACGCTTTGTTCCTATTTTTCAAAAGTATTATGAATTAATTTCCGGAGGACGTGAAAAAGTGAACATCCTTTATTCTTCTCATCTGAATGAAAATTCATTTGCAGATGTTCTCGAAAAAGCACTTAACCGCGACAGAGCAATAGAATACACAACTGTCGGGATACACAAAGATGATCTTGAATTTACCATTAATGAATATCCAATAAAGAAATTCGCTTCGCAAGGACAGCAAAAATCATTTTTGATCGCATTGAAATTGGCGCAATTTGATTACATAAAAAATATTAAACAAGTCACTCCTATTTTATTACTGGATGATATTTATGATAAATTAGATGATCTGCGTGTAAAACAATTGATGGAATTGGTAAGCGGTGATAATTTCGGACAACTATTTATTACAGATACGCATCCAACACGATTGTCTGAATTATTCAAATCAAGCAGTGTAGATTTTAAAGTGTTTAACATAAAAAATGGTACTGTAGGTGTTAGTTATAGTGAATAAATAAAAAGTAATTGGCAATAATTCAACTGGCAATAGGGAATAAATAAAAAAGAATTGGCAAATAAAAAAGTAAAAGGTACACAGTAAACCAATGAACCAATTTAAAGAATGAGTAAACACAACGAACATAGTTTAAAAGAAGTAATTGATCAATTATTAAAGGCCTACAAGCTAGACGACAAGCTTGCAGAAAGGCGGTTAATTGCATCTTGGGAAAGTGTTATGGGTGTTATGATAGCAAAACATACAAAAGATCTTTACATTAAACATCAACAACTTTTTGTTACCTTAGATTCAGCAGCATTGAGAAATGAACTTTCTTTGGCAAAAAGTAAAATTGTAAAAATGCTGAATGATGAAGTCGGCAGTCAGGTTATTGTTGAAGTAATATTGAGATAAATCTAAAATGAAAAAATAATTGTCAGTTCGAGTATTTAGTTCGCTGAAAGAGAAATAAATGTATGGAGAACAATTTTATCAGAAACTGCAAAAACATAACCATCATTGCGAGGCAGGAATCAATCTTTCAAGATAAGGAAACGAATTGTCAGTTCAGTATTTAGTTCGCTGAAAGAGAAATAAATGTATCGAGAACAATTTTTAAAAATGAATTATATTTTCAAACATCTCTCGATGCAATTCTTCTTCTTTGCCGAAGAATCGAATACATGACAATGGAACTGAAAATACGTTAAATAAAAAACACATTTAAAATAAACATATATGAGAACAAAATTTACCCTCGCAATTGTACTCTTTTCAACAACCGCTGCTTTCGCTCAAACCGATTCTGCTACCATCAAAAACATCTTTAACGAAGCATTAGCCAACGGAAAAAGTTATTCCAATCTCGATTATTTATCAAATAAAATCGGAGGCCGCTTAAGTGGTTCGCCTCAGGCGCAACAGGCTGTTGATTGGGCCTTTAAAGCGATGAAGGAAGCCGGAGCTGACACCGTATTTTTACAGGAATGTATGGTCCCTCATTGGGTGCGTGGCGAAAAAGAAGTTGGAAAAATAATTTCTTCCGGAGGAAAAGGAATAAAAGAAGTTCCTATTTGTGCATTAGGTGGTTCCATAGCAACTCCCATCGAAGGGATCACTGCACAAGTAGTTGAAGTAAACGGAATCGAAGAATTAGAAAAAATAGGCAAAGAAAAAATCCAAGGGAAGATCGTATTTTATAATCAACCCATGGACCCTACATTTGTTGAAACTTTTAATGCATATGGGAAGGCTGTGAAACAACGCTTTTCTGGCGCATCCGAAGCTGTAAAATATGGTGCTATTGCTGTGATCGTTCGCTCTTGTTCGTTGGTGCAAGATGATAATCCACATACAGGTGTTATGGGTTATAAAGACAGTTTACATAAAATTCCAGCTTGTGCAATAAGCACAAACGCAGCAAATTGGATGAGTACGTATTTAAAAACGGATAAAGAATTAAAGTTCTTTTTAAAAATGAATTGCAAAACATTGCCTGATGAAAAATCTTATAATGTCATAGGAGAAATTTATGGCGCTGAGAAAAAAGACGAATTTATAGTTGTTGGCGGACATTTGGATTCATGGGACACAGGAACAGGTGCCCATGATGATGGCGCAGGCATCGTTCAATCCATTGAAGTGATAAGAATCTATAAAGCACTTGGATTAAAACCAAAATGTACCATACGCGCAGTTGCATTTATGAATGAAGAAAATGGAGGAAGAGGCGGAAAAAAATATGCTGAAATTGCAAAATTGAAAAATGAAAAACACATTGTTGCAATGGAATCCGATGCTGGGGGATTTACTCCCCGCGGATTTAGCAGCGATGCTACTCCATCCATAAAATCCAAATTATTAAGCTGGCGACCGCTGTTGGAACCTTATGGAGTATACGACCTTGAAGGTGATGGTGGTGGTTCCGACATTGAACCTATGAAAGCACTGGGAATTCCATTGATGGAATTAAGACCCGACTCACAACGGTATTTTGATTTCCATCATACACCGATTGACAGATTTGAAGCAATAAATAAACGTGAACTGGAATTAGGCGGTGCCTCAATGGCTTCCATGATATGGCTGATAAGTGAATATGGTTTACATTAATCCTTCGTGATCAAAACGAAAAAGACCGGCATAATGGTATTAAAAAAAACGCTTTACCTATTTTCAGTTATTATTTTGATGTGTATTGCCGGGTGGTTTTACAAAGCATATAAAACAGTTCCCACTTTACCTGCCTACAAAAATGATCTTACAGATGATCACGGGAATGCGATTAAAATTGCAGCATTCAAAGGGCAATATGTGCTTATTAGTTATTTCCAGACGTGGTGTGGCGATTGCATCAAGGAACTTCCAAGCATCGATAATCTTCAAGTCACTGTTGGCCTCGACAAATTAAAAGTATTGATGGTTAGTGATGAAAGTGCCGAAAAGATCAAAAAATTCAATGAAAAATATTGTAATACACTTGATTTTTACCGTTCGAATAAACCTTTGAATGAACTGAGTATCCGTGTATTTCCAACCACTTACCTGCTCGATAAAAATGGCCGCGTAATCATGAGTAAATTAGAAGGCTTCGACTGGAGTTGCGATGAAGTTATTGCTCTTATAAAATAGCTTACAAAATTCCCTCTAAATCTAAAACGTATTAAATTTAAAGTGGCAAACATTTTTGAACAGAATTAAAAATAAAATATAAGAATGATAATTGCACCTTTAAAAGGTATAGATTCCATAATTGAATGGACTCAGTCCAAGCTTAATAAAAAACAATTCATAATATTTTCCAGTATTCTGATAGGCTTTTCTGTTGGTTTGGCAGCTATCCTTCTAAAAACATTTGTACACTATATATTTATTGTCGCAACGTATAAAGACCTGGGGAATTTTAAATACCTCTATCTTGTGTTACCGATCATTGGAATATTTTTAACAGTATTATTGGTAAAAAAATTACTAAAAGGTAAACTTGATAAAGGCCTTTCACATATCCATTATGCCATTGCAAAAAAATCCAGTATTGTTCCAAAAGAACAAATGTTTGCACAGATCTTAACAAGTTCTTTAACGGTTGGTTTTGGCGGATCTGCCGGACTTGAAGCACCGATTGTAATTACAGGTGCTGCATTTGGTTCAAACTATTCAAAAACCTATCATCTCAATTATAGAGAAAGAACTTTATTGTTAGCATGTGGAATTGCAGCAGGTATCGGTGCCGCTTTTAATGCGCCCATTGCTGGAGTTTTATTTGCCCTGGAAGTTTTATTGATCGACATCAGCATTTCCGCCTTTACTCCATTAATTATTTCAGCTGCGACCGGTGCATTAATTTCAAAAATAATTCTACAAGATGATATTTTACTATCCTTCAAATTACAACAACCCTTTAATTACATAAATGTTCCCTTTTACATCCTCCTAGGCTTGTTGGCCGGATTAATTTCTGTATACCATTCCCGTGCTTTTAATAAAGTTGAAAATCTGTTTAGCAAATCGCCAAATAAAATTTATTTGAATGTGATCGCCGGAGGTATTGCATTAGCAGTTCTTCTTTTTATTTTTCCTACATTATTTGGAGAAGGCTACCAAAGCATTAAGACGCTTTCAATACTGAAACCGGAGAACTTATTAGACAATGGCTTTTTTCAAAATTACAAGAACAATGAATGGTTCGTATTGTTTTTTGTTGGTGTATTGATTTTTGTAAAAGCAATTGCAACAGCATTAACATTAGGAAGTGGCGGTAATGGTGGTAATTTCGCTCCGTCACTTTTTGTCGGTTCATATCTTGGATTCTTTCTTTCAAGGTGTTTAAACATGTTACACATTTCTAGTTTGCCGGAAAGTAATTTTACTATTGTTGGCATGGCGGGCATATTAAGCGGACTTTATCACGCCCCGCTGACTGCAATATTCCTAATTGCTGAAATAACCGGAGGCTATACCTTAATGATCCCATTGATGATCGTTTCATCTATTAGTTATGCCATTTCAAAATATTTTGAACCTTTTTCAATGGACACAAAAAAACTCGGACAAAGCGGAAAAATATTTACTTACGATAAAGACCACAATATTTTAACCACAATCAGAGCTTCCAATTTGATTGAAACCAATTTTCAAAGAATATCTCCCAACGACACATTAGGTAATTTGGTAGAAATAATTTCGAAATCAACTAGAAATATTTTTCCGGTGACCGATAGTGAAAATAAATTGCTAGGTATTATCACACTTGATAATATCAGAGAAATTATGTTTAAAACCGAAATGTACAGTAAAGTAACCACTAAAGAATTGATGATTGTTCCTCCAGCAACTATTTCATCAACGCAGACAATGGAATCTGTGATGAGAAAGTTTGATGAGACAGGTGCCTGGAATTTACCGGTAATTGATAATGGAAAATATATTGGATTTATTTCTAAATCGAGCGTATTTACAAGCTACCGGACAAAATTAAAAGCCACCACAATTGGATAATAAATAAAAGACCAGTGACGAATATCACTGCTCAACTCTTTTTAATTTCATAATTTTCTGCCAAATTATACTTCATGGAATATATTGATTATTATAAAATATTAGGTCTTACGAAAGATGCTTCTCAAGAAGATATAAAAAAAGCATATAGAAAGTTAGCAAGAAAATATCATCCCGATCTTAATCCAAATAATAAAGAAGCCAACAAACAATTTCAGCAAATAAATGAAGCAAACGAGGTTTTAAGTGATCCTGAAAACCGTAAAAAATATGATAAATACGGCAAGGATTGGAAACATGGTGAAGAATATGAAAAGGCGCAACAAGCGCAAAATCAATCATCCGGCAGAAGCAGACAACCTTTTTCTGGTGGCGGTACAGAAGATTTTTCTTCTGATTTTTTCGAATCTATGTTTGGTGGGTCTTCCCGCTCAGGTAGTGGCCGTCAAGCAAAATTCAGAGGCCAAGATTTCAATGCCGAATTACAACTTAAATTAACTGACGTTTATAAAACACAACAACAAACATTAACGGTTAACGGTAAAAATATCAGAATAACAATTCCGGCTGGAATTGAAAATGGACAAACAATAAAAATTGCAAACCATGGTGCACCCGGTGTAAATGGCGGTCCTAATGGTGATCTATACATTAGCTTTTCAATTACAAACGATTCAGTTTTTAAACGGGAAGGAACTAATTTATATGCTTCCATTGATCTTGACCTATATACCGCTGTATTAGGCGGAGAGATTACAGTTGACACCTTTGATGGAAAAGTAAAACTGAAAGTAAATCCGGAAACACAAAATGGATGCAAGGTAAAATTAAAAGGCAAAGGATTCCCTGTGTACAAGCAAGAAGGAACGTTTGGTGATCTGTTCATCACCTATACAATTAAGGTCCCAACCAATTTAACAGAAAAACAAAAAGAGTTATTTACGACATTATCTAAATCTTAACGAAGCGATGGAAATGGAAAATTTAATATCGACAACTGAATTTTGTATCAATCATCAGATTGAAATTTCGTTCATCAGCTCTTTACAGGAATTTGGCTTGATAGAGATAACCACAATAGAAGAAAAAACTTTTATTGATCCGAAGCAATTACATAAACTGGAAAAAATTGTCCGTCTCTATTACGATATGGACATAAACATAGAAGGGATTGAAGCCATCACACACCTTTTGCAAAGAAATGAATCCATGCAAAATGAAATTACAAAATTAAAAAACAGACTGGGCTTGTATGAAGATGATGCTGCATTCTGAATTCCAACTAAAGAATCGTTTTGAAAACAGAAACAAAAATTTCATTTTTTTCGGTACGTTAAATTTTCT
>JAPLDC010000371.1 GCA_026391935.1 Bacteroidota bacterium
GCACCCGGAACACCATGACCTGTGCAATCTACAGCAGCGATATAAAACATATTCTCCTTCTCTAGTGACCAATAAAAATCACCACTAACTATGTCTTTTGGTTTATACAAAATAAAATGTGCTGGCAAATACTCTGTCACATGATCTTCCGCTTTCAATAATGCATCCTGTATTCTTTTTGCATAATTAATAGAATCAATGATATCCTTGTTTTTTTCTTCAACAATTTCTTTTTGTTGTTCAATAATTTTTTTCTGTTCTTCCGTCTGCTTGTTTTTTTCTTCAATCAATTTTTTTTGTCTACGAGCTACTTTTAAAGCCCTAAAAATAAAAACTGCGAAGATAAAAAGTAGAAATAATCCTACTGAAACAAAAATCAATACCAATTGTTGTTTTTTACTATTTGCAAGTGCAAGAGCATCCTTTTTTTCCTGAGAAGCTTTATTTGCAGCATCTTTTTTCTCGTATTCATAAGACATTTCTTTACGGGTAATCTCTTTATCCTTTTCATTGCTGTATAATGAATCCTTAATAGTTTCTGCTAGCTGAAAGTGCTCAAGAGCTTTTAAATAGTTTCCTGTTTCTTTATAAAGATCTCTAAGGCAAAGATGGCATTCCCGGATATCGTCCAATGAGCCTAATTTTTCGGCTAAGTCTAAGGATTTTTGCAGATAATCAGTTGCTTCGGAATATTTTTTTGTTGTGGTATACAATACCCCAATACTTCTTAAACCTGTAACAATTAAACTTTTTGCTCCTAGTTCTTCTTTAATTTTCAAGGACTGCATATAATAATCAAGCGCTTTGGCATTATCTTTTTCATTGAAATATACATTACCAATATTGCCAAGATGCCTTGCCGTACCAGCCTTATTCTTCAACTCTTCAGACATTTTTAAAGCTTTAAAATAATAATCCAAAGCTCTCTTATTGTCATTTTGTTCAGCATAAACACCCCCTAAATTTCCTAAATGCCTGGCAACTCCGCTTTTATTTCCTATCTCCTCATCTATTCTTAACGCTTGAAGATAGTAATCTAGCGTTTTACCATAATTTTTCAATTTATAATAAACAACTCCTATGTTACCAAGATCAGTTGAAATCTCTTTCTTACCGCCAATTTCTTCATCCAATTTTAATGCTTGAAAATAAAAATCGAGTGCTTTTGGATAATCTCCTTGCTTACGATATACAATCCCTACGTTCCCAAGAACATTTGCCATCAACATTTTTATTCGCTTCGTAACTATCTCGCTTGATTTTTTTTTCGCTAAAAGTTCCCTGCAAAGATCAAGTGCCTGAGAATAAAATTGCATCGAAAGAATGTAATCATCCTTATCATCATGAAATGAACCTATTTGGTAATAGGAGACACCTTGTCCTAATTTTATTATAGGTTCCAAAGCCTGATCTTCATTATTGGCAAGAATTTTTTGGGCAAGATGAAGCGCTTCGGTACTCAAAAACAAAGCAGTATCAGAATTATTAAAACTCAATTGCCAGGCAAGTGCATTCAGATGGTTTACTTTTAATGTATCTCCTATACAAGGCAATGAACAATTTGGATGATCTCTTTTTAAAAGAGCCGACAACGAATCAATTTTATTTTGCTGAGCAAAAGAGAAAATGCTAAAAAATAAAAATGCTAAACAAATAAAGAGTTTTTCAAACGCTTTCATATTGTTCTAGGAATATATAGTTTATATAGAGAGAGTGTTCCAATACAAATTTATCAAATAAATTGAAGATGTATAGAAATAATGAATAACTATATATAATGAAATTTCAGATATTACTTTTTTTGAAAGGTAACAATACCAATATTCTATTAACTTCTATTAAGAGAATAAAAATAGTCTTTTAAAAGGCTGCCTTGTTTTATGAAGTGATTTCGCCCAGAATCGAACTGGGATCAAAAGTTTAGGAAACTACAAATTTTTGTTTCCTAATTGTATTTAACTCAATCAAAATCAATAGAATAAAATTTACTCCAATTTTCATTTGTTAGATATTTGTGAGACTAATCATTAAATCTATTAGAAATCAACTTAAAAAATTGCTTGTAGCTTCGAGAGGAATCGAACCTCCATCAAGGCTTTAGGAAAGCCCTATTCTATCCATTGAACTACGAAGCCCTTATTCTATTGCAAAATAAGGCAAATTATTTAAATAATCCCCCTTTTTTTGAAATTTTGTAACTTTGAATACGAATGAATTCTAAAATAAAATGGAAGACAAATATTTAACATCCGATGATTGGATGCATGAAGCATTTAAAGAAAAAATGCCTTTTGGCTGGTGTTGATGTGAAGAAAAGCGGATTGTTGCGAGCCGGGTTGCTTTACTTGTCAAAGCTGTCTGATTCTGAATTAATTAATATTGTTGAGCAAGTTCTTAAGACAGGTCAGTCAACTAAACGTTAAATGGTTGTTATGATGCCCTGTTGTCCC
>JAPLDC010000065.1 GCA_026391935.1 Bacteroidota bacterium
GACTATTTGTCTTGAATGTAAAGGACGCGGTAAAAAAAGCCGTAATCTCAGCAAGGAGGCGCGACTTCGTTATCAGATAGAATGTGATTTATTTGAAAAAATGAAGAAAGAAGGGATTGCGAAAGTGCGTCCTAATCGACACTTGTATTCTTGCTTGAACTGCAGTGGCTCCGGATTGGTTCATTCTACTAGCCATCCTATTGCAGATAAAGAAAACTTCCCACACGTTGCTATTATTGGAGGAGGTATTGGAGGTGTAGCATTGGCTGTTGCTTGTTTGCACCGTAGCATACCATTTACACTTTATGAGCATGATACTAGTTTCGATGCACGATCTCAGGGGTATGGACTCACTTTGCAACAAGCAAGTATAGCAATCAAAGGCTTAGGTATTTTTGCGTTAAAAAAAGGTGTGAATTCAACACGACATTTGGTTCATACTACGGAAGGAAAAGTAATCGGTGAATGGGGAATGAGAAAGAGAATAAATACAAATGTGAAAACTACTCCAAAGCGTACAAATATTCATATCGCGAGACAGGATTTGCGCCTAGCGCTTCTAGAACAAGTCGGTGGACAAGATATAGTGCAATGGGGACACCAGTTAATTGATTTTAAGGATACAGTTGGTGAAGGTGTAAACCTAACCTTTAAAGTTAATGGGGAGACTATGCGTGCAAAGGCAGATCTTTTAGTTGGAGCCGATGGTATTCGAAGTACGGTTCGGAAATTACTGATTGGCGAGGATAATTCCCCTTTATGTTACTTAGGCTGTATTGTCATTTTGGGTATTTGTCCTTTAGAAGCTCTTCGTGATGTGGATAGTTCTTTGCTGGACTCGGCAACAGTATTTCAAACTGCCAATGGCAATGAGAGAATCTATATAATGCCATATTCACATGATACTGTAATGTGGCAACTTAGCTTCCCAATGGAAGAAAAAGAGGCAAAGGAATTGAGTGCTCAAGGAGCAAATGCTCTCAAGGAAGAAGCATGCCGCAGAACTCAGTGGCACACTCCTATCCCTCAGATTGTATCAGCTACATTGGAAGCGCTCATTTCAGGCTATCCTGTATATGACCGAGAATTACTAAAAGAAGAAATGGGGGAGAAATGGGGGAATGTGACTTTGATTGGAGATGCAGCCCATCCTATGAGTCCGTTCAAAGGACAAGGGGCGAATCAAGCGCTGCTCGACGCTTTGGCCCTGGCTCGTGCCATATCTATAAAATGTAATCCATTATCTCATTGGAGAGAAGCAGGAATAAGGGAAAGAGTATTAACGGAGTTTGAATCAGAAATGATTGAACGAAGTTCTTCCAAAGTGAAAGATTCTGCAGAAGCTGTAAAACATTTACATTCAGAAATTTTTCTCCATGAAGGTGATCAGCCTAGAGGACGGCATCTACGGGGGCATACCAAATAAATGCGAAAACATTTTTTCTAGAAAGGCTTCTCTCACTGTGATTCGTTTCAAAACAAAAAAAGTCCAGCAATACTGCTGAACTTTATAAGAAGGGTCGTGAATGGGAATGAAGATGAACACCTTTTAAGGATAATTGAGAAAATAATATAGAATAAATCTATTTAAGTGCCTTGATAAAATCAATCATATCTATTTTTATTAATTCCCAATGCTTTTCTCTTAAGCATACAGGATCAAAATCTCCATCAGCATTTTCAAACTGGGTAAAATTCTTTTTTAAAACAACTTTATCATGACTAAAAGGATATCTTTTTTCGTGTAGCGAAAACATTTTATCTATACCATACTCATCCATTAATTCATGTATATCCCAAAAATCTTTTTTACGACCACCTCTTTGTATTACATCTAATTTCATTGCAATAATTTCTTCAACACTTGCAATACGAATATCATCAATCGCAGTAATACCATCAATAAATCCATCCGTATAGAAAAGGTCTAACTTTATGCTATAACTTTCACTATCTCCAACAAAATAAGACTTACCAAAACCAATTATATCATCATTACTTGTATCAACATAGCGATAATTCGATCGTAAAAAAGAATCAATCTTATCAAAATCAATTGAACCATAAGCTGCGTCAGTAAATAAATCAATATCAACCGATTCTCTATGTCCTCTATATAAACTCAATCCCGTTCCTCCAACCAATCTGAATTTATCAAACTCTTTAGCTCCCATAAGAGTTTTCAAAACACTCAATAACAAAGGTGTTATTGTTTTATAAAATAAACTATTTGCCATACAATTTTAAAATTCCAGTTACTATGTCTTTACCGTAAAAACGGATAATCTCTTTTTTTTCAATTTCATTTCCACGTTCAAACACTCTTTTTATAACTGCTTTTTTTTGTTTCTCCCAAGCAATTTTCTCCATTTTTGTGTCCCAAAATAATATTGATCTTAATTTAGTAAAATCGGGATGTTCTGTGTTTTGTCTTCTTTTCTCCTCTTCAATATCGTAATAAACCTGTAAAATCATAAAATACCCCTCTTCCATACCAAGAGCTTGCTCTATCTTTAAGGCTAAAGGTGTATTCATCTTTCGCTTTCCTTTTGTTATTGAAACAAGAGTCTGAGGAAATTCCTGTAAAGAAAGGGCAAAACGACCTTTACCCATATTGCGCTGCTTCAATTCTCGTTCCAATATAATACCAGGATGAACACCTTTTATGATTTGAATATTCGATTTCATATTACAAATATAAACATTTTTGTTTACACAAATATCATTATATCGAATAAATAAAAAACTCATAATTAATATCATTTAGGAACTGGAATTAATGGATTTGTTTGTTCCGCTTGTTTAATAATAGACTGCACATATATTTTAGCGAGTGAACGAAGGAAAGCTATATCATCTTCTGTTAGGCCTTTAAGGGGATTATTGTTCTCAGACATATTTATTAAGTTTAAAATTTATTTCTCAAACTTAATAAAAACCGATTACCAAAAATGGGGCTCGAACACGAAAAAAATCTCAAAACTATTGATTTTATTAGGAAAAGGAATTGTGTATTAGTGTTGCGAATTATCTAAAATGACAAAAGCCCCCTAAAATTAGGGGCTTTTGAATTAAGGTTGGGAAATGGGGCATCCCTTCGACTCCGCTCAGGGTAAACTTCTCGCACAATAATTATCAAAAAAAATTCCAGCTTTCGCTGAGATTTTTAAGGGTCGTGAATAGGAATGAAGATGAACACCTTCTTCAAACTATTTCAAGGATTATAAAAGGAGGTTAATCTAGAAAGAAATGCTAATAATTAATTGCCTTGGGTAAACTGAAGTTTTTCATTAATAAAGAGCTAGAAAATGAAACTTTTTTAAAGAAAAGGTCACGAAGAAGTAAGATGGTCCGGAAGAACATACATATTTGGAAAACCAATAAATACTGAAGGTGATGATTTGTTTTTTGTAATTGAAGCTAATGGAATCATTGCATATTATTCTTCAGATCAAAAAGGGACAATGGGTGCCAAAGATATTTTCAAAATAACATTTAATTCCACGAATAAAAGAAAAGAGTCTGGTCCAAAACTGGCATTACTAAAAGGAGTCATTTCTGATGAAAAAACTAAACTTCCACTTGAAGCAAATATCGAATTAGTTGACAACGAGAAGCATGAAGTAATTGCAAAATTTAAATCCAATAGTGTCTCAGGAAAATATCTTATTTCATTGCCTTCAGGGAAGAATTATGGTATCAATGTAATTACAACAGGTTATCTATTTCAATCGGAAAATGTAACACTGCCAGATTCAGCGGTTTACCAAGAAATTACCAAAAATGTTTCACTAAAAAAATTGGAAATTGGAACCAAAATTGTCCTTAACAATATTTTTTTTGATTATGACAAATCAACTATAAAAGCAGAATCAAAATCTGAATTAGAAAGATTGACAAAGTTGCTAACTGAAAACCCCGATTTGAAAATTGAAATATCTGGTCATACCGATAATGTCGGGAGTTCTTCCTATAACCAAAAACTATCTGAGTCAAGAGCAAAAACTGTTGTAGATTTTTTAATTTCTCAGGGAATAAACCAAGATCGTTTAGTATATAAAGGGTACGGATTAGATCAGCCAATTGCTAATAATGATAGTGAAGAGGGAAGGCAATTAAATAGGAGAACGGAATTTAAGATTGTAGGTAAATCGTAAATTTTTTTCAAAATTGTTACGAAAAGTTTAAATTATGATTTCGCGAATAAAAAAATTGATAAATTATCGAATAACAGAAATTCGACAAGTATATAAAATTACATTTTGGCTAACCTTTGTATGTGTATTAATTATTGTGTATTTGCTAGTATTGGATTAAAAACATTTTGATATATGGATAGAACAAAGATTATTTCATTGATTTTATGCAATAGTGAACTTTTTACAAAAGTGGAACTGCAAAACTATTCAAATGAACAGTTATATAAAACATTAAGAGCTCTCCTTTTGACCATTCGAATAAAAATCGCAAAAACGAATGAAAATATAGATTTAATTATTAAAGGAAGTGCTTCTATAGTATTTGAGTGATCATACTATTTATATAAAAAAGTAGCCTGAAGATAAACACGGCTACCTAAAGTCAATTTAAAGGGTGCTTAACTACTACATATAAGGGTTATCGAATACCTATTATCATTAAATTAACAGCTACGAATATCCTATCGCCAATACCATTGCTAAACATGGCTATTTAAAGTCAATTTTTCCGGGGTGTTTAACTGCAACAAATGAGGGTTATCGAACACCTAGCATTAACAAACTTGTTTCTGCAAACAGCCTATCTCTAGGGGCACTGCTCCGTATTAAAGTGAAAGGGGACTTCCCTTTTCAGCCCCCCCATTTGGGTGGGAAATGGGGCATCCCTTCGACTCCGCTCAGGGTATACTTCTCGCACAATAATTATCAAAAAAAAGTCCAGCAATCCTGCTGAACTTTTTAAGAAGGGTGGCCAATGGGGCTCGAACCCACGACCCTCGGTACCACAAACCGATATTCTAACCAACTGAACTATGGCCACCATAGTATTTTAAGGCTGCAAAGATAGAATTTTTTGTAATTGAATGAAATATTAAACCAAATATTTGCCCATTTTTCCAAATATTCCCAGCATTTTATTAGTAATTTCGTAGCTATAATGGATCAACCTACTCAAAATATTACCCTTCACATCGAAGGAATGGACTGCGCAAATTGTGCTATGGGCATTACAAAGAGCCTTCAGAAAAGTGGGATGGAAAATGTTCATGTTGATTTTGCAACCGGAGAGGCTGCTTTCTACTTAAAAGATAAAAACACACTTCAGCCTGCAATAAAAAGCGTTCAAAGTCTTGGCTATAAAGTAATTGACAGTAAACTAAAGGAGGAAAATGAAGGAAAGCTTTCCACTATCGAAAAACGCTTTTACCTTACTTTACCTTTTACTGTTATTCTGTTTTTCAGCCACATGATCTTCAGTCATGAATTCATTCTTAATCAGCCGCTTGTCCAGCTAATTCTCTGCATTCCTGTTTTCATCATTGGGATCATGCAATTTGGAAAAAGTGCCTTAGGCTCCGTAAGGATCGGTGTTCCTAATATGGATGTTCTCATTTTTATTGGTTCTAGTTCGGCTTTTATTTACAGCCTTGCAGGAATGTATCTATATGATGCACACGAAGCCCACAACTACCTTTTCTTTGAAACAACCGCTACCATTATCTCCCTAGTTTTATTGGGAAATGTTTTGGAACATCGTTCGGTGAAACAAACCACTTCGGCCATCAAAGAGCTTTCCGCTTTAAGCGTTAGTACAGCAAAAATTGTTGGCTTACAATTCGGTAAGGAAGTGATCTCTGAGATCAGCTACAAGGATATTCCCGTTGGAGCAATTTTACAAGTGAACACCGGTGATAAGATCCCTGTTGATGGCGAAATTATCTCAGGTGAGGCAAGCATCGATGAAGCAATGTTAACCGGAGAAAGTATTCCTGTTGAAAAAACAATTTCCGATAAAGTGATCGGTGGAACAATTTTATTGGCAGGAAATTTCAGAATGCGCGCCGAAAAGGTAGGGAATGACACTACCCTTTCAAAAATAATTGACTTGGTAAAAAAAGCACAACAAGCCAAGCCGAACATCCAAAAATTAGGCGATAAAATTAGTGCCATTTTTGTCCCTGTTGTCCTAGGTATCTCTATCATTACCTTTTGCGTTGCTTATTTTGCTTTTCATATTATCCTCCAGGATGCGCTTATGAGAAGTATCGCGATACTTGTGATATCTTGTCCTTGTGCTATGGGACTTGCAACGCCTACTGCAGTAATGGTCGGAATTGGCCGTGCCGCAAAAAAAGGGATTTTGATTAAAGGCGGAAACACCCTCGAAGAATTTGCAAAAATAAAAAGGATAGTTTTTGACAAAACAGGAACCTTGACAACAGGAGAATTTCTGATCAAGAACCTTGTATGTTACAATTCTAACGAGCAAGAAGTAAAAGATATTTTATTTCAACTGGAGCAGCATTCCTCCCACCCTATTGCAAAATCAATTGTAAAAGAATTAAAAGGATCAACTGCAACTAAAGTATTTTCATCCATCACAGAAGAAAAGGGACAAGGCATTACAGCTACAGATGCCGAAAAGAACGAATACATGATCGGTTCTTACAGAATCGCGAAACATCTAACCAAAGACGATTCACATAATGTCTACATCCTAAAAAACGACTCTTTGATTGCTTCGCTGGATCTGGCGGATGAATTGAAAATAAATGTGAAAGAAAGTATTACTTTCCTGAAAGCTTCGGGCATAAACAGTGTATTATTAAGTGGTGACAGTTCAGCGAAATGCAATGCCTTGGCCGAAAAAGCAGGAATTGTAAAAGTATACAGCGAACAATCGCCTTCACAAAAATTAGAGATCATTGAACAGTTAAATTCTGAAATGTCAACAGCAATGGTTGGCGATGGAATAAACGATGCACCAGCATTGGCAAAGGCGACTGTAGGAATATCGCTGAGCAATGCTACACAAGTGGCAATCCAATCGGCACAAATAATATTATTAAAAAACAATGATTTGTCGTCACTTGCGGAAGCACATCTGATAAGCAAACACACATTAATAACGATCAAACAAAATTTGTTCTGGGCATTTTTTTATAATATTGTTGCAATACCGATTGCCGCATCCGGCTTTTTGAATCCGATGGTTGGCGCATTAGCGATGGCTTTTTCAGATATTATCGTAATCGGAAATTCTATACGGCTAAAGACAAAAAAATTAAATTAAGGATCTGTCCAATAAACTAAGAATAAATACGTATTATTAAATTGTCATTTATAAAGTTTTGAAAAAGATAATCAGAAAAATATTTAATTTAAGAGCTGATGTAAGCATCAGTTTTTACATCATTGATCTTTTTTTCCGGAAACTTTTCCGACAAAACGCTGCTGTTAAATGGGCTATTCATCATACGAGTATTGTGATCCATCCTGAAAAAATAAAACGGGGAATAAACGTATACCCTGGAGATTCTCCCGGAAATTACATTCAAGCAAAAAATGGAATTGAGATTGGAGACCATACTAATCTGGGACCAAATGTCGGAATAATTTCCGCCAACCATAATGTCATGGATAACAAACAGCATGATGTTTCTAAGCCTATTAAAATCGGAAAACATTGTTGGATAGGAATGGGAGCCGTAATTTTACCTGAAGTAGAATTAGGCGATTATACAATTGTAGGTGCGAACAGTGTTGTCACTAAAAATTTTACTGAAGGCTATTGTGTCATTGCAGGCAATCCTGCCGGGATCATCAAACAACTAAATCCTGCCGACTGCAAAATAAAAAAATAAACGTTATACCCATTTAATGCAATCATCCGTAGTTTCAAATACAATAAGTTTAATCATCAGCAAACTTATTCCTTCTGCCTTGCTTGTATTGATCAATATCATCTACTCCCGTTATTTAAGTCATGCCGATTATGGATTGTATCAGATTCTTTGGACCTACATTAACATATTTATTATTATTACCACTTTTGGATTACCGCGATACATTTTAACATTTGGAAATTTATATAATTATCCTTCTAAAGATTTAATCAAATTATCATTCGTTGTATTTACTGTAACAGTTATTCCAATTGCTATTTATTTTATTGCTTTTGACAAGAATTTCGATCTTACAACAACCGCTTTATTTTTGATCTTATTGATATCTCAATCGCTCTATATAATTCAGGAGTCGAATGTTGTTTCTCTTTCTGCTAATAAGATTTTGGTTTTTTCCAATCTTATTTATGCCCTATTACTCTTTTCGATTCACATGCTCGTGCTTTATTGTGGATACAATTTAAACCTTTGCATCCTTTTAATAATAATTGTTTCGGTAATTAGAAACAGTTTTATTAAATATTCACTTGTAAAACATTTAGCCCTTTCTGAAAAAATAAAAAAACAGTTTAATAAGATCCAGCTCATATGGTTCGGACTGAAAAAGCAGAAAGCACAGAAGAAAAAAACATTGAGTTATTCAATACCTCTTCCTTATTTATGGCCGGTATTTTATTCCCCTTATTTTCTCTGTGCTATATTTACGCTTACGATATCATCACCTTATTTTATACCAGTTCCTATGCAGAGTCTGTTCAATTATTTGCGATCAGTTCCTTATTGATACCGATGCGTATCTGTAATTATACTGTTTTACTTCAACTGAAAAGCAAAGGACTCAGTATATTAACCGGCTCCATAATAGATTTCTTCTTCACCATTCTTTTGATGATCATTCTCTATCCACATTTTAGATTATCCGGATTAGCAATGGCAGTAGTAATAGCAACCTATATTCAAGCAGCCTTTTATCTGTTTAAAATAACAAGGATATATAACAAAAGTTTGTTCGACCTTTTTGATCTCAAAAAATTAACTCCAATATTTATAATTTCTTTTGTTCCCTTATTAGTGATAAAATTTTTATTAGGACCTCAACTTGCCGGAATAACTTTTTTACTAGCTTGTATAATTTCTGTCGGAACGTCAATTTATTTTGTGAACAAAAAATTTGATCTGAAAGATCTATTATTCAAGAAAATATTTTAACAGATCACCGTTTTGAAACCTGTTTTCAAAACATGACATTTTATAATCCCTCATTCTAAAAAGGGCAATTTTCAGTACCTACAATCATTTTTTATCCTCCCCAACATGTACATTTTCACTGACAATCAGGCCTAAAACATCCATTTATTAACAATCCCCTTTAAGGTTTAACCAAACTGTTTGCATTATATTGCTATTATATTATATTTGTAGACAATAATTAACCTCAATTAATCTAAAATTATTAATGCCATGAAAAAATACCTATTAATGAGCTTAGCTTTTGGTATAGGAAGTACTGCTTTTGCGCAAGGCACGTATACCGGTCCATCATCAGTTACACCTCTAAAAATTAATCCTGCTGCTGCAAAACAAAAAGCACAGTTACAAGACCTTGTTGGTGCTTCAAATGAATCTTTCGAAACTGTTGTGAATAGTTTAGGTAAGAAGACAAAACTTGCACCGCAGTCAAAAACATTTACTACAGCTCCTATAGGAACAACTGAATATCAGAATCAAACCAATGCTTCTATTTGTAATCGTATTGTAAATAACTCTGACGGAACAGTTTCTGCTACCTGGACATTTGCTGCTGACCCTGCTTGGGCAGACAGAGGAACTGGGTATAATTATTTTGACGGAGTATCTTGGGGTGCAAGTCCTACTGTTCGTATTGAAAGCGTTAGAACAGGTTTTACAAATATCGGTATTACAGGAACAAACGGAGAAGTTATTGTTTGTCACGAGGCGTCTAACATCCACGTTTCAACAAGACCGGTAAAAGGAACAGGAACATGGACAGAGCAAGCCTTAGGTTTCCCTGATGTTTGGTCACGTTTATCAGTTGGTGGTCCAACAGGACAAACATTACATGTTATTTCGCAAACAACAGGTGTTGGAACAACTCCATATTGGGGACAGGATGGTGCTATTGCATATTCCCGTTCTTTGGATGGCGGATTGACTTGGGATAAATTAAGGACAGTAATTCCTCAGATCGATTCATCTAAATATCTTGGTTTCGGCGGAGATTCATATTCTATTGATGCTAACGGAAGTACAATTGCAATTGTTGCCGGAGGTTTTGATGTGGATGTAGTTTTGATCAAATCAACTGACAATGGAAATACATGGACAAGAACAGTTGTAAATGATTTTGGTATTCCAAAATTTGATGCAGCAACAATGATCACAGATAATAATGGAGACCTTGTAGCAGATACGATCGAAACATCTGATGCTTCACTTAATGTTCTATTGGATGCGTCAAACAATGCTCATGTATTTTATGGCAGAATGCGTGTTGTTTGTGATGTACCGGGAACCTCTACAGGACAAGGCTTATCCTATTTCCCATACACCGATGGTTTGATGTATTGGAACGAAACAATGGGCGCCTCTGCTCCTGTGATGATCGCAGGTATGAAAGATTATAATGGTGATGGTTTGATGAACATTTATACTGACCCTACAAATGCAGTATTAGGGATGGGAACATACCAACGCTCTTTAACATCTTTTCCAAGTTCAGGAATTGATGCTTCAGGAAAATTGTATCTTACTTATAGTTCCCTTTTTGAAGGTATCAATGATGCAGGTGAAGGATACGATATCGCAGCAAGCACACTTATTGCTCCGGTTAGTGCAGGAAAAAGTTTCCGTCACCAGTATGTAATGCGCTCTGATGATAACGGCGCAACATGGTGTGCACCAATCGATATCACTCAACCTGATTATACAAACACAGGTTTTGATTATCACGAAGGTGTTTATGGTGCTATGGCAAAAGATGTGAATGGTTTTGTTCACGTAATCGTTCAGGATGACCAATCTCCGGGACATGGTGTTTCAACTACAACAACACCGGATCCACAATCAGGAGCTGCTAATATCATTTATTATAAGATACCGGTTGCTGATCTTGCTTGTGGTGCTTCTATCAATGAGCATACTTCATCTTCTGATCTTACAATTTACCCTAATCCTGCATCTAATAATGTAAGTGTGGTATTAAATTCTACAAAAGCAACAACCGCAAGCATCACTGTTTACAACATGGTAGGACAAGCTGTAGCTCAATTAGAAAAAAATATTGTGAGTGGAAACAACACTGTAAAATTAGATATATCTTCGTTTAATACAGGTGTTTATTTTGTAAGTGTTATCGTTGATGGCAATAATTACAGCCAAAAATTAATTGTAAAATAATTTTTAAAAATTATAATTATAGCCGCCGGGAGTTCATTCTTCTGGCGGCTTTTTTTATATCTTTGATTCAGTACTTTAATATTCATTCTTAAAAATTACCACTATTCTTTCAAAAATAATTTGAATTATGAAGATCAGAAATATTATAGCAGTAGTAAGTGGTATCCTTGTTAGTTTGATCATTGTTATTATTGGTGAAGCAATGGTACATGTTATGAACCCATTACCCGCTGACATTAACATGCAGAATAAAGAAGCATTTAAAGAGTTTATTGCAAATGCCCCAGCCTCCCTACATTTGATCATCTTATGCAATTATGCACTAGCTTG
>JAPLDC010000011.1 GCA_026391935.1 Bacteroidota bacterium
AAGGTCACATAATCTTTAGATGATGTTCTTTGAGCAGTAGTTGCATTTTCCAATGCTTTTGTAAAACTAGGATCGTTGCTGTTGTTTGATAGTCCGCGAATAATCTCCGGCACAGATATCTCAAGGGTAACGTTCATACCACCTTTCAAATCCAAACCAAGATTTAACTCACGACTTCTAACTTCCTCGTATGTATATTTAAAAATACCAAGATCAATAACCGGAAGCTTTTTCAATGAATCCAGATATATATTTTTTCTTGAATTTTTGACAGAATCCAAATATGTTTTTTGTTCAACTTCTGAAGTTGAAATTTTCTTAGATGCATCTACAACCTCTTTCCCCGTTATATAATCTTCAGAATATCTTTTTGCATCCTTTTCGATATTAACGCCTACATATGTAAACATTAAATAATAAGCACAGGCAAGAGCCAGTAAAATCGCAAATAGCCTAATTGCACCTTTGTTCTGCATAATTGTAATAATTAAATTGTTTTATTATTAATATTGATCCTGAATAAAAATTACTCAAAACCACTATTCAGTATTTAGTTTTCCTGAATTTAAGGGTGCAAATATAGAATAACAATTATTATTTACCAATTTTAAGATGATTTGGTTGATTTTATGATTTTTGAGCTTGAAAAACTGTTCACAGTTCACGCAAAACAAACCCAATGAAGTCCGATCATAAAGAACCACTTTTCAATGATATATTGCTTATATTTGTAAGTATTAATTCCATTGCCATGAAGTCGTTTAAACATTTGTTCATCATCATCCTTCTATTTTTTTCAATCCGAACGAGCATTGCTCAACCCTATATGGAATGGAATGACAGCATTCCGGTGAAGATCGGTGCTACTACCCTATTAAACGCCTGGGCAGGTGGATTAAATTTTGTTCAGGCCTCCAATATCGACCTGAATATGGATGGCATCAAGGATCTCTTTTTGTTCGACCGCACCGGAAATAAGGTACGCACCTATATTAATAAAGGGGTGGCAGGGACTGTTGATTATAAATATGACCCACAATATGAAAGTAAGTTCCCAAAGCTTCACGACTGGGCATTGCTGGTGGATTATAACTGCGACGGGAAAGAAGATATTTTCGGTTATTCAAATTATGGCGGAGGATTCATGGTTTATAAGAACACTTCTTCCATCGCCACAGGATTGCAATTTACCTTGGTTACGAATTTGCAATATTCGATGTACAATCCTCCTACCGGGTCGCTCATTAACTTATATGTAAGTTCTGCCGATATTCCTGCGATCAGCGATATTGATAACGATGGCGATCTGGATATTGTAACATTTGCCATTACAGGGACTTATATGGAATACCATAAAAATATGAGTATGGAACTTTATGGCACTTGCGACAGTTTAAAATTCCAAATGGCAAACCGCTGCTGGGGCTATGCTGCAGAAAATGCCTTGAGTAATGATTATACATTATTCGATACGTGTTTTGGAAATGTTCCTGTCCCGGAATTCACTCCTTCCGATTCATCAAACCGATCTGCCGAGAGACATTCCGGCTCCTGTCAGATCTGTATCGATCTGGATAATGATGGTGATAAAGAATTTATCGTTGGTGATATCTCTTTTAATAATCTTACAATGCTCACAAATGGAGGAGCAATTCACGATGGAAGTTTTGTTGCCAAGGACATTGCTTTCCCGGCAAACAATACAAGCACATCAGCTGTAGACCTTGCTGTTTTCCCTTGCGCCTATTATGTTGATGTAAACGATGATGGTGTAAAAGATCTGATCGTGAGTCCGAATGCACCGAGCATTTCTGAAAATTTCAACAGTGTAGTGTATTATAAAAACAACGGTACAAATAGTTTTCCCGTTTTTCAATTTCAACAAGCAAATCTTTTGCAGGATAATATGATCGATGTTGGTGAAGGAGCTTATCCTGTATTTTTCGATTATGATAATGACGGATTGAAAGATCTCTTTATTGGAAATAATGGCTATTACGGAGCAACGACTTATTCGCATCAGATAGCTTTATTTAAAAATACAGGAACGTCCACTGTTCCAAAATATGATTTAGTAACGCGCGATTATGCAGGATTAAGCTCCTTAGGATTAACCAACATGGTTCCCGCATTTGGTGATCTGGACGGAGATACAGATGCTGACATGATAATCGGATCAGCCGATGGGAAATTACAATACTTTGAAAACACTGCAGCAATTGGTTCAACAGCAAATTTTGTGTTGACTGCAGCAAACTTAAAAAACTCTTTTAACCGCGTGATCGATGTGGGAGACTTTGCTGTTCCGCAAATTGTTGACATGGACAATAGCGGAACCAACGATCTGGTAATTGGAGCAAGAAATGGAAAACTTGCCTACTACCGGCATACCGGCACTACTCCTATTCCTGTAATGGATTCTATCACACATTTTTTCGGAAATGTAAAAGTGAATCTTCCCGGATATTTCACAGGATACAGTTATCCATATGTCTTCAAACAAGGTGGTGTAACAAATATGTTGGTTGGCACCGAAAGCGGTTATATCCGCAGATACAATAATATTGATGGAAACCTGGGAGGGATTTTCACGATGGCTGATTCTACTTTTTTAGATATTTTTCAAGGCAGCAGAGTAGCACCAAATTGTGCAGATATTAATAATGATGGTTTACTGGATCTCATCGTCGGGAATTATGAAGGCGGTGTGTCTTTCTATAAAGGTGTTGCCGCCCTTACTACTTCCAACATCGACAATTTAATTCATTTTAATTTTAATCTTTTTCCAAATCCGGCTAACAACAATTTCAGTATTCATATTCTGAATGAAGAAAATAAAATGTATGTTTTGGAACTTTATAATGTAATGGGTCAAATTATCAGTTCAGAAAAAATCATGAACAATATCGTTACGTTCAGCACCGAAAAGCTTTCGCCGGGAATGTATATTTGTAACGTTTCTGAAATAAATTCTGAAGGACAAAAACAATCCGGCTCATTGACAAAAAGAATAATTATTCAGCATTAATAAATAGAACTTCGTTCCTCTTTACATAAGCTTAATGAAAAAATTCAGAATAATCATTAGATCAAAAACATTCCTACCTTTGAATAATAAATGCATACGCAGTTAAAAAAATATTTTTCTCTTTTCTTTCTATTTCTCCTGTTATTTCCGATAGTTGAAAAAGGATTACATTCCTATGAACATCAGAAAGACACTCATTGCAATGCAATGGAAAAACATTTTCACGACCTTGAACATTCTTGTTCTATTTGCGATTTCACGATCACAGATTCAAATGGTTCACCGGAATCAGATACTCAATTTATTATTACTTCCACAGAATTTTCATTTTCACCGTTTACTCAGCTTGTAAACATTCCCTACTCGTATTCGAACCTTCCTTCAAGGGCGCCTCCAATAGCTTAGTTTTTTTATAAATTTTTTTGTTGATTTCTGTCCATGACAAATAATCAACAATTATTATTTGCATTTTGAAAACTAAGTCATCTTATGAGAAAAATTTTATTATTTGCATTGTTGCTTTTTGCAAGGCAACTTTTTGCACAAACGGATAGTTTAAGTTCTGACTCATTGCTACTTTTGCAGATCCAGAACGACATGAAGGAGCCATCTGCTCCACCAACTATCCAACAACGAATTGCAGCTTCAGCAAATCCTGATATCAGTGCAATCGGTGATTTCAGGGGATATTACAGAAGTTATGGCAAACATAATTTTGATGCTGCGCTTCACGAAACAGAATTTTCTTTTCAATCTGTTGTTGATCCTTACGCACGTGCTGACTTCTTTTATTCTGTTGCCGAAGATGAAAAAACAGGGAAATTTTCCGGTGAGATCGAAGAAGGCTATTTGACAACCTTATCCTTGCCCGGCCATTTGCAATTAAAAGCCGGAAGATTCAAAGAACAAATGGGGCGCATAAATCCTGTTCATGCGCATGCACTTCCATTCATTGATATGCCCGATGCGTATGTAAATTTTTTCGGAGAAGATGGATTCAAAGGAGATGGTCTTTCCTTAAGTTGGTTATTACCGAATCATTCATTTTTCCAGGAACTAACTGTGGAAGCAACTAATGTAAGCGAGGGTCCGAGTTTTGAAAGAAGTGCCGGAAATAATTATTTATACAATGCACATCTAAAAAATTTCTGGGACCTTACGGATAATGCAACTTTGGAATTAGGCTTGTCAGGAATGACAGGAGAAAATCTGATGAAAAAAATCACCAATATCGGAGCGATCGATCTTACCTATAAATGGAAACCTATCCGTTATAACACCTATAAATCTGTCACATTTCAGAATGAGTTATATTATAGTCAAGCTGCACTCGATAGCTCAACAGTTAACGCAATTGGATTTTACTCTTTGCTAAATGTGCAAATTGCAAAACGAAGTTTCCTTGCAGGAAGATTTGATTATTCAAACAATCCTTACTCGGCATCATTTGTGCAAGAATCGGGCTCATTGACCTTCGGATTTCTGGCAACAGAATTTCAGAAAATTGAGATAGAGGGAAAATACACAACGATGAATACGGCACTTGCAGAAAATGACAATCAGAAAAAATTTGTCTCAGCATATCTGAGATGGATCTTCGTCATTGGATCTCATGGAGCACATACTTATTAAAAAAATAAAAAAAATTTTTAAAAAACAAAAAAAATGAAATCAATTATTATAAAATACTTAAACTTTAAAAATAAAGTAAAGAGTAAAACAAAGATTGTTACCTCAATATGTATCCTTTTTACAATTAATTCGGCCATTGCGGGTACGATTCATGTTGTCACTACAACACAGGATACCAAAAGCATTGCAGAAATAATCGGAGGAACGAAAGTGGATCTTTTTGCGATCGCAACAGGTTATCAAAATCCGCATTTTGTGGATCCGAAACCAAGTTATATCATCAAACTTTCGAATGCTGATCTGTATGTAACACTTGGTCTTGATCTGGAAGCAGGATGGTCACCATCGTTGCTGACAAGTTCAAAAAATAAAAAAATCCAAAAAGGCAGTGATGGTTATGTTGATGCTTCTATCGGAGTAAGTCTAATGCAAGTGCCTTCATCGATAAA
>JAPLDC010000473.1 GCA_026391935.1 Bacteroidota bacterium
ATGAAATCTCCAATTTTATGTTTGTATGGCCCTCCAGTTGTAGGAAAAACATCTCTGGGTAAAAGTATAGCCGATGCATTAGGTCGCAAATATGTGCGTATGAGTTTAGGTGGCTTGCGCGATGAAGCTGAAATTAGAGGACACCGAAAAACATATATTGGCGCAATGCCTGGAAGGATTATACAAAATATTAAAAAATCAGGGTCTTCAAATCCTGTTTTTATTCTTGATGAAATTGATAAAGTTGGAAACGATTTTCATGGAGATCCATCTTCTGCTTTATTGGAGGTCTTGGATCCTGAACAAAACAAGGCTTTTTACGACAATTACGTAGAGATGGATTATGACCTGTCGAATGTAATGTTTATCGCTACAGCAAATTCATTAAGTACAATTCAGCCTGCTTTGCGCGATAGAATGGAAATAATAGAAATTACAGGCTATACAATAGAAGAAAAAGTGGAGATTGCAAAACGCCATTTAATCCCGAAACAGATCGGAGAGCAAGGTTTGAAAAAAGAGCAGTTAGTATTAAATAAAGAGGTAATTGAATACATTATTGAAAATTATACGCGTGAAAGCGGCGTTCGCGGGATTGAAAAAGTAATTGCTAAAGTTGTTAGAAATGCTGCTAAATCAATTGCGATGGATCAGAAGTATCAAGTGAATGTGACAGTAAAAGACCTCATCAAGATTTTAGGCCCTGCGCATGCTAAAGATCGTTACCAAGGGAATGATGTTGCCGGAGTTGTTACAGGTTTGGCTTGGACAAGTGTTGGTGGTGATATTTTGTTTATTGAAACAAGTATTACTAAAGGAACAGGTAAATTAACCCTTACCGGTAATTTAGGGGAAGTAATGAAAGAATCGGCAATAATTGCATTGGAATATTTAAAATCCCACAGTACGATACTAGGATTAAAATCTGAAGTTTTTGATAAGTGGAATATTCATATTCACGTTCCTGAAGGCGCTACACCTAAAGATGGACCGAGTGCCGGAATAACTATGTTAACTGCAATAGCTTCTGCCTTTACACAGCGTAAAGTAAAAAATAAATTAGCTATGACAGGGGAGATTACTTTACGTGGTAGAGTTCTAGCTGTTGGCGGAATCAAGGAAAAAATATTAGCTGCAAAGAGAGCTGGAATAAAAGAGATCATTTTAAGTGCCGATAATAAAAAAGACATAGAAGACATCAAAAAGGATTACATAAAAGACCTTAAATTTTATTATGTAGAAAAAATGATTGATGTTGTAAAACTTGCTCTGTTAAAAGAAAAAGTGTCTAATCCAATTGATCTGACATTGAAAGAAGAAGTCAAGAAAAAATGAGTGCAATAATTCCGCTTTATTTTCGTTTTAAGCAGGGATATTTTTATTTATATTTGTCTTGATGAACATCAGAAACGGGCTTTCCTTTTTATTTTCAATTGTTTTTACTTTAACCGCAACTGCTCAAGTGGGTGGAAACAACACTTATGAGTTTCTTAATTTGCCTATTTCAGCCAGGGTATCTTCCCTAGGTGGGAATTTGATCTCAGTAAAGGATAACGACCTTAACGTTTCACTCATAAATCCTTCATTGCTCTCCGATTCAATGAACAACAATGTCGCATTGAGTTATATCAATTATTTTGCTGATATAAATTATGGATATATTGCTTATGCAAAGCATGTAGATAATATTGGCAATTTTAGTGCAGGCATTCATTATTTGGATTATGGAAAATTTATCCGCGCTGACGAAGTTGGTAATACGGATGGAACGTTTGGTGCAAACGAAATGAGTTTTAATTTAGCATTTGCTAAATCTATTATTGATACGAATTTAACTGTCGGCGTTACTTTAAAAACTATTTATTCTAATTTAGATTCATACACTTCCTGGGGCTCCGCAATTGACCTTGGTGCTACTTATGTTAGGCCTTCTCATGGATTTACTGCAGCCATTGTAGTAAAAAATATGGGGCGTCAATGGAAACCTTATGTTGAAGGTAATAGAGAGGTGCTGCCTTTTGAAATTCAATTAGGTATTTCAAAAAAGCCCAAACATGTTCCCTTCAGATTTTCAGTGATCTATGAAAATGTTGAAAAATGGGATCTGACCTATGTTGATCCAGCCAACCCTCCACTCACCGCTGACCCTTTAACCGGTGAGCCAATCAAAATTAATAAAGGTAAAGTGTGGGGCGACAAATTTATGCGACATGTAGTTATAGGTGGTGAATTTATTGTTACTAAAAATTTATTTCTGCGTGTTGGATATAACTACCAAAGAAGAAAAGAATTAATGATTCCGGACAAAAAAGGCGGAGCAGGTCTATCATTTGGTTTCGGATTCAGGATCTACAAATTTCATTTCAGTTATGGGCACGCTGTTTATCATATTGCAGGCCCCTCAAATAATTTTTCAATTAGTTTTGATCTGAATAGTTTTAATACAAAAAAAACGAGATCTACTGTTACTCAATAATTTTTATTCAAGAAAAAATTGAGTAATATTGTCATCAAGAATTAATTTACTTTATGACTAAAATCACCATCGCTATTGACGGATTTTCATCGTGTGGAAAAAGCACACTGGCAAAAGCATTGGCTTCAAAATTAGGCTATGCATATGTTGATTCTGGTGCAATGTATCGTTGTGTAACATTGTATGCTCTAAGAAAAGGAGTCATAAAGGATCATAGCTTTCAGGAAAGTGATGTTGTAAAATTACTGAACGATATCAATCTTTCTTTTCATTTTAATCCAAATACAAAATCTTCTGAAACGTACTTGAATGGTGAAAACGTTGAGAAAGAGATCAGGCAAATGGTAGTTTCCGAAAACGTAAGTAAAGTAAGCGCGATTCATGATGTTCGAGTAAAGATGATCGCTATTCAACGTGAGCTAGGAAAAAATAAGGGGATAGTAATGGATGGAAGAGATATCGGAACCAATGTATTTCCATATGCTGAACTCAAGCTTTTCATGACAGCAGATACAGATATTCGAACACAAAGAAGATTTGACGAATACTCATCAAAGGGACAACACATTTCTTTCTCGGATGTAAAGTTAAACTTGATCCATCGTGATCATGAAGACACTCATCGTTCTGAAAACCCTTTAATACAAGCCGAAGATGCTATTGTTTTAGATAATTCAGAACTAACACGTGAGCAACAATTGGAGTTTGTTATAAAATTAATTTCCGATCTTACCTTAACC
>JAPLDC010000023.1 GCA_026391935.1 Bacteroidota bacterium
AGTGAGTACATCTGTAAATGGATTATGTCCATCCGGAGTAGCTTCAGCAACGTATACTTGCGGAACAGTAGCAGGTGCAACAAGTTATGTATGGACAGCTCCAACAGGCGCAACAGTAACATCCGGTGCAGGAACAACATCCGTAACAATTGCTTTTGATTCTACTTTTACATCTGGTAATATAACAGTAGCAGCACAAAATGCATGTGGTACAGGTTTAGTAAAAACCCTAGCAGTTCGCAGTACATTAATAGCTCCGACATTAGTGAGTACATCTGTGAATGGATTATGTCCATCCGGAGTAGCTTCAGCAACGTATACTTGCGGAACAGTAGCAGGTGCAACTACTTACAACTGGACAGCTCCAACAGGCGCAACCATAACATCAGGTGCAGGAACAACATCAGTGACAATTGCTTTTGGTTCTACTTTTACATCTGGTAATATTACAGTAGCAGCAGCAAATGCTTGTGGGCCAGGTTTGGTAAAATCACTTGCGGTTAGAAGTACATTATTAGCACCAACAACTCTAACAGGACTTACCACAGGTTTGTGTCCATCTGGCGTATCGTCAGCAGTTTATACTTGTGGAACAGTAGTAGGTGCAACTACATACAATTGGACAGTTCCAACAGGAGCAACAATTACAGCTGGTGCAGGAACAACAGCTGTTACAGTTAGTTTTGCTTCAACATTTACAACAGGCAATATTTCAGTAGTGGCAGAAAATGCATGCGGGATTAGTCCAGCAAAAATTCTTGCATTACGTAGTTCATTATTAGCTCCAACAACTTTAACAGGACCAACTACAGGTATTTGTCCTGCAGGAATTACATCAGGTATATACACTTGTGGAGCAGTTGTGGGTGCATCAAGTTATACCTGGACCGTACCAACTGGAGTAACAATAACAGCAGGTACTGGAACAACTTCAATCACAGTATCTTTTGCTTCAACATTTACTACAGGCAATATTTCAGTACAAGCAGTAAATGCCTGTGGAATCAGCTTAGCAAAAATACTTGCAGTTCGTAGCTCATTATTAGCTCCAGGTGTAATAACTGGTTCAACAGTTGTCTGTGCAAGTTCAACCAGCAATAACTATTCAATTCTTCCGGTAGTAGGCGCAACAAGTTATGTGTGGACAGTACCGACAGGTTCAACAATCACATCCGGTGCTGGAACATCAGCAATCGTAGTAGATTTTGGAACTGCAGTTACTGGAGGTATCACTGTAAAAGCGGTTAATGCTTGTGGTAGTGGTTTAGCTCGAGCATTAACTTTAAGTATGACTTGTATGGGAACTTATAGCAACGAAAGTAAAAGTATAACAAATGTAACATCTGAAAGTACAGTTGAACTTTTCCCAAATCCAACTTCAGATAATTTGAACATAAATTTTGTAACGGAATTTGATAAAGATGTTGTAGTAGAAATATTCAACTCTTTAGGTAGCAAAATATCGTCTGTAAAATATTCTTTAACATCTGGTGAAAATTCAATAATCACAAATGTTTCAGAATTTAACAATGGTTTATATTTTGTGAAAATAGCAGACTTGTTAACTAATGAAGTGTTAAGTAAGACCTTTATAAAACAATAATGTTTTCTTATTATTAATTGAAATACAATCGCCTTGCAGAAATGTAAGGCGATTGTATTTTTTTATGCTATTACTAAATCATATAATGATTTCTTAAGGTGGAAATAAATTTCATATAACACAGGAAGAATATATTTACAAAAAATGTGTTGCAGGATTATGAAGATTAGGATTTAATGGAGAAATACTATAATAAGAATTATTCAAAAATGAAATTGTTTTTTAATCATAATTCCATAACTATTCTATTTTTATTTTTTTTAAATTCTGTATTTTCTCAGGTTTCTTTTACTGCAGGAGATATTTTGATCATGCAAATTGGAGATGGGGGTGTAAATCCTTTAACTAGCAAGGCTTATGCAGAATATATTGTTGAGGTTAATCCTAATACAAGTGTTGTGCAAAATGTGATAATTCCAAATTCAACATCAGGAGCTAGAAGTGTTGAAAGTGGATCTGCTACATCCGATGCAGATTTGAATATTTCTGGCGATGGGAAGCTCATTACTTTTACTGGTTATGATGCTAATACAGGTACAGCAAGTATTGCTACCGCAAATAATATAAATAGAGTCGTATGTCAAATAAATAACGCAGCAACTGTAACTTTTCCTAGTAGTTATTCAGGATCAATAGCAACAAAGGTTTATTCAACAAATAATATAAGGTCGGCTGTAACATATGATGGAACAGGGTTTTGGACTGCCGGTACTTCAAGTTCAACAACAGGTGGAATTTATTATATTCCTTCGGGTACCTTAAATGCTACTGCAGCAGCTCCTGTTGTGAAAATAAATAGCACCTTAACAAATGCAAGAATTGTAAAAATGTTTAATAATCAATTATATGGTAATGCTAGTTCTGGAGCATTCCAGGATCCATTTATTATTGGGAGTGGTTTACCTATATCATCTGGGCAAACATTAACCGTTTTGCCTGGATTACCTAATACGCATGATTCATATAGTTTTGCAATGTTTGATCGTGATAATAATGGTGTTTTGGACCTCATGTATTTGGCCGATTGTGGAACAACTTTGGGCTCAGGAGGAGTAAGGAAATATTATTTGAATGGCTCTACTTGGACGGCTGCAGGAATACTAACAGGAAATATAACAGGTATAGCAGGATATTTCGACTGTAACAATAATCCAATGTTGTACTTTTCTACCATAGACCCTGGTAGTAGTGGTAGTCCAAATGAGGTATATAGCTACAATGATGTTTCATTAAATTCTACAGTCATTTCAGGTTCAATATCTTCTCCTACATGTTCTTTATTTATGCCAACTCAAACTGGTTATGTATATAGAGGAATTGCAATGGCTCCTAATAACGGTAGTTTTAATTGGAATGTTGGGAGCACAAATCTTTCCGGAGCATATAAATCAATAATTATTTCAGGTGGAATAATTACATTAACAGGAAATATTTCAGCATCAGATAGTATTTATGTGGGTAGTGGTGCTACATTAATTTGTGGAACTAGACTCATTAAAGGGAAAAAATTTGTGTTAGCATCGGGTGCCACACTAAAAATTGGATCCACGACGGGAATAACAGCGTCATCTCCTTCTGGAAATGTTCAAACGACTTGTCGGACATATAGCTCTGGAGCTAATTACGAATATAATGGAACAGCAGCTCAGGCAACAGGTAATGGATTACCTTCTACTGTAAATGATTTAACTATTAATAATTCATCAGTTACAGGAGTTACTCTTACAAATGCTGTAACGGTTTCAAATGTTGCATATTTTACTTCCGGGTTACTAAAAACAACTTCTACAAATTTAATTGCGATTACATCAACCGGCAGTGTTTCTGGAGTATCTAATAATAGTTTTGTCAATGGTCCTGTTAGAAAAATTGGAAACACTGCTTTTACTTTCCCAACCGGGAAAGGGATACAATATGCACCCATCTCTATTTCTTCGCCAGCATTATCTTCGGATCATTTTACAGCAGAATATTTCAATTCAAACCCAGATCCAACTTATAGTAATACATTGAAAGATCCAACTATTGACCATATAAGTTCATGTGAATACTGGGTGTTAGGCAGAACAAATGGAACTTCGAATGTAAGTGTTTCATTAAGCTATGATTCAATTAGGAGTTGTGGAGTAACTAATTTAACAGACCTTTTAGTCGCTCATTGGGATTTAAGTTTAGCAACTCCTATTTGGAAAGATATGGGCGTTGGCGCTGCATTTGGAACAACAGCCTCTGGAACTGTATCAACATCATCGCTTGTTACTTCTTTTAGTCCTTTTACATTAGCTTCCATTAGTTTGTTTAACCCTCTTCCAATTGAATTGTTAAATTTTAATGCTTCTTATAATTATGAGAAAAATGCTGTTGATATAAAATGGCAAACTGCAACAGAGATCAATAATGATTTTTTTACAATTGAACGAAGCCTTAATGCTTTTGATTATGAAGAGTTGTCTAATGTGGATGGTGCAGGGAACAGTATACGGGTCCTTAATTATTCAACTACAGACTTTTCTCCATTCAACGGACTTTCCTATTATCGATTAAAGCAAACGGATTTTGACGGAAATCATACCTATTCACGAACCGTTTCAATAAATACAACTAATAATCTTAATGTAGGAAATGTTTTTCCAAATCCGGCTACTGATAAACTAACCGTTGAATTTAATAATCAAAAAATGGAACAAGTACAAGTCAAGGTTTTCAATTGCTTAGGAGAACAAATGTATTTTAACACAAAAAAATCTGAAAGTAATTTAATAATTGATCTTTCCGGATTTTCAGATGGGATCTATATGCTTCAAATAGATCGAGGAGAAAAAAAATATCAACAAAAATTTATAAAAAAATAACAGACTGAAATCGATTATTTAAATGATATCTGGTTGTGGATAAAAAGTAAATATTCAAATTTTGTTCACAATACTAGATTTTTTTACATACTCCTTTTCTATTGATACAATTTTATACTATACATTAATAGTATTGTATCATATTTCATAAAGATTAACTATTCCTTAATTTTTCAGTAAAGTTGGGATGATATTGATGATCTATTTTTGTAGCGTGATGATAGTGAAATTACTATACAACATTTATTAAATGAATTATGAAAAATTTATAATTCAACTTCTTCCTAAAGCAAAAAGCTTTACTACTCTTCCACCCACTATATTTTCCTTTCTTTTCATCCTAAAATTTAAGCAAAAATGAAAACACTTCTATTTTGGTTTCATGTTTTTGTAACAAGAGTCTTCATGAAACAACTTACGGCATTTTATTCGCCGTTTAAGGCAAATAAAAATTATGCAGATAAACAATTATTCATTTAATCTATTACTATGCAAGGAATAAAAAGAGACATAGAACTTGTTGTTATTTCGGATGTGCATTTGGGAACTTATGGTTGTCATGCAAAAGAATTGCTGCAATATCTTAAAAGTATAAATCCTCAAAAATTAATCCTTAATGGGGACATAATTGATATTTGGCAGTTTAGTAAA
>JAPLDC010000063.1 GCA_026391935.1 Bacteroidota bacterium
ATTAAAAGAATAAAAATAAAAAAGCAACTCAAATGCAAAGTGGTCGTCTACACATTATATAATGACAAAATGTTTTTGGTCATGATTTAACATTTCAAATAAAATTTTTCAGAGATTATAAAATCAGAGTAACAAAATAGAACTACATTCGTCACACGTTCGATTTATGAAAAAAATATCTTTTTTATTTTTATTTCTATCCTTTCTTAACCAGGCGTTTGCCTTTACAATCAGCGGAAAGATCACTGATGAAAAGAACGAACCCATTCCTTTTGCAAACATATATATAAAAGGTACAACACGCGGAACAACCAGCAATATGCAGGGAGTATATGCTATTGATCTTGCTCCAGGAAAATATGAACTGGCTTTTAAAATGATCGGATACAAACTTCATATTGAAGACCTGAATATTACCGATGCTCCTCAAATTATCAATGTAAAACTAGCAGCGGAAAATTTTGATCTCAAAGAAGTTGTAATAAAAGCTGATGGAGAAGATCCTGCCTATGCAATAATCCGTCAGGCACAGAAAAAAAGAAAGTATTACCTCGAGCAAGTTGAGGCATACAGCTGTGATGTATATATTAAAGGTGTTCAACGGATCCTTAAAGCACCAAAAAAAATACTAGGGATGGAAATCGATCCCGATAATGAAAGAGATACAACAACAGGAATTGTATACTTATCCGAATCTGTTTCAAAATTTAATTTCAAACAAAAAAATAATATCAAAGAGGAAATGATCTCCTCAAAAGTTAGTGGCGATAATAAAGCATTTAGCTATAATCAAGCATCCGATATGCTTTTTAATTTCTATGAAAACATTCTTGAAGTTGGAGGATTGAGTGAACGCGGATTTATTTCTCCGATCGCCAACACAGCAATGGTGAGTTACAGATATAAATTACTTGGAACTTTTTATGAAGACGGACAGATGATCCACAAGATCCAGGTGATACCGAAAAGAAAAAATGACCCAGTCTTTAGTGGTATTATTAATATCACAGAAAACACCTGGCGCATCCACAGTTTACAACTTATCCTGACCAAAGATGCACAGATAGATTTTGTAGACACACTGCGCATCAATCAGGTATTTCTTCCAGTTGAAAAAGATATCTGGCTCCCGTTTTCTACTAAATTTACCTTTGATTTCGGGGTCCTTGGTATTAAAGGTGACGGAATGTTTGTAGGAGTAAATTCGAATTATGTGATCGACCCGGATTTTCCAAAGCACTTTTTTTCGAACGAGACAATGAAAGTTAATGAAGATGCCAATAAAAAAGACAGTGCCTATTGGGATGTTTCCCGCCCGGTACCATTAACGATTGAGGAAGCAAATGATTATCGCAGGCGCGACAGTATGAATCTTATAAAACACTCTAAAGTGTATACAGACTCTACTGATAAAATGAAAAATAAATTAAAATTCAAAGATCTATTCGTTGGATATAATCACATCAATACTTTTAAAAAACAATATTGGTCGATCGCAGGACCATTGCTTGGAACGCAGTTCAACACTGTTCAGGGCTGCAATTTAAGTACGTCCTTCAACTTTACGAAAGCATATGAAAACAACAAGCGTTATAATATCGGCTGTAATGTGGGATATGGTTTTTCCAATAAGGATATGTACGGAAGTGTGTTTGGTTTCTATTATTATAAGCCACAAAAATTTGCAAAATTCAGTGCTCAAGCCGGTAAAGAGTATGTACAATTCAATGAAAATCGTCCTATATTCCCACTCATTAATTCATTATATACATTATTGAATGAGGAGAATTTCATGAAGCTCTATCTGAAAAATTATGCAAGCATTTCTCATTCATCTGAACTTTTCAACGGATTTTATTTTTTCCCTACGGTAGAATATGCTGAACGCATTTCACTAAAAAATAGTACAGATTTCCGTTTGGTAAAGTCAGATTATAACTATTCCTCAAATGACCCACAAAACCCTGATTCATTGGGCTATTCTTTTGAAAATAATCAAGCACTTACATTGGATATAAAACTGAAATATGTTTTCAAACAGCGTTATTTCACCGGTCCTAATTTAAAATATGTAACAGGTTCAAAATTTCCAACGTTGCGATTAAATTACAAAAAAGGGATTTATGCTCTGGGAAGTAAAGTGAATTACGATCTATTAACATGCGGAATAGAAGGGACATTAAATTTAAAACGTTTTGGAAATTCAAGTTATTCGATAATAGCCGGCAGTTTCCTGAATACGCGAAAAATGTATTTCATGGATTGGTACCACTTTAATGGCAATCAAACACTGTTCTCAAGTTTTGAAATGAATAGTTTCCAGTTGCTTGATTATTATTCTGCGAGCACAAAATCTCAATTTCTTGAAGGTCATTTCCAACATAACTTCGGAGGATTTTTTCTGAGTAAAATTCCTTTGATAAAAAAATTAAAATTAGTTGAGATCGGGAAAGTAAGCGTTTTAACAACAGATGGGAAAAATACATATGCCGAATTATCAATTGGGGTACAACGGTTAAATTTCAGGGCTTGTTTCGCATCAGGCTTTTCTAACCAGAACCAAATAAGTTCCGGAGTACGAGTAGGAATGGAATTCTAAAAACAGTATTATTTATTATATAAATTGCATTAAATAAAAAAATCATGAAAATAAAAAACCAATTATTGCTCTTATCCTTTTGCTTTTCGGTTGGTGCCGTTATGGCAACAGAATATCCATCAAAATCAACCATCCTGAAAAATGGTTTGAAAATAATTGTCTGCGAAAAGCCTGATAATGATTTTGTAGAATTTGAAGTCTGGTACCGCACAGGCAGCAAAGATGAGAAACCCGGCATTCGAGGTATGGCGCACTTATTTGAGCATATGATGTTCAGAGGCACGACAAAATATCCCGGCAAATCAGTCTTCGATAATGTGGCAAAAGTAGGTGGCGATGCAAATGCGTATACAACGTTTGACCGTACTGTTTATCATGAATTTGTTCCTGCTTCCTCACTGGAAAAAATGATGGACATTGAATCTGACCGTATGGCAAACTTAGTTGTCACACAGGAAATCCTCAATACAGAAAGAGAAGTTGTAGGCGAAGAATTAAGGAATGGTACTAATAGTTGGTATCAGAAAATGAGTTCGGACCGTTACCCTTTCCTTTATCCGCAAGGACATCCCTATGAAGTAGACGTTATCGGTTTTCTTGGCGAGATCACAAAATTTACTGCACCACAATGCATGGATTTTTATAATAATTATTACAGTCCGAATAACGCATTTGTAGTAGTTGTTGGAAATGTAAAAGCCGAAGAAGTGTTTGCAATGGCAGAAAAATATTTTGGAGCGGTGACAAAACAATTGGATATAAAAAAGAAACAAGATATCCCTGCTGTTGATACCACAAAGATCAGAACAAATGAAATGAATATAAATTTTCCTGTTCAAATTTATGCTTATACATTCCCTCGTCCTGCAGTTAGCGATCCCGATTTTTTTGCATTTCAAATGCTGACAGATATTTTATTCACAGGTGACAATTCAATTCTAAACAACAGGCTTGTAAAAAAAGAGCATCTGGCATACGGCTTTAATGTGGGGAACGACTCATGGAGTTATTATCCGAACCTAGCTTTAATAGACGTGATAATGAATGCTTCACCCGGAAATGTAAAAGTAAAAAAAGCCATCAAGGAAGAGATCAATAAAATAATTACAGATTGTATTCCAAAAGAAATGCTCGACAATTACATTCAGGCGTATGAAAACAACTTTGCACTCAATAATTACGCATCCGCAAATATTTCGAATAATTTAGGAATGGCAGAATATTATTTTAACGATTATAATATGGCATACAAATTAAATGATGCCTATAAAAAAATAACATCGGAAGATACTAAAAGGATTGCTGCCAAATATTTGTCGGAAGAAAAGATCCAAATAATCAATATTAAACCTGAATAATATTCTAATAAAATCATATTATCATGAAAAAAATAACATCCATTTTAGTCGTTTGTATCTTAATTGTAAAGTCAGCCTCTTTTGCTCAGGGAAATCTGCCTGTGGAGGAGTTCAAATTAAAGAACGGACTTGAAGTAAAAATGATACATTTCGGAACCATTCCTGCAGTATCAATAACCTGCTTTGTGAATGTCGGCCAAAAGGCAGAAACACCCGGACAACAATATTTAGCAACCCTAACATCGAGTTCATTGTTACTCGGAAACGAAAAATATTCCCGTGTTGAACAGGACAATGTTGTTTCTAAACTCGGCTCCGGAATCAACACAAGTTCCAACGATAATTACACGGAGATCGCTATGCGATTTTTGAATAAAGATGCAACAGCTGCAATGGATCTTTTTTCAAATGTCATTTTAAAACCAAAATTTCCAACGGAAGATATCAAACAACAAGTAGAGCAAACTTTAAATTATAACAATCCTTATAAAATGGATATCGGCTCCATTGCATCCATGTTCTCAAATTATGTTGTATTCGGAACATCTCACCCTTTGGGAAGACATTTTTATGCAACACAACTCAATAAAATCACTTCTGCACAAGTCGCTGAATTTTACAAATTCAATTATACTCCAAAGAACACAAAAATTATTTTGGTTGGTAATTTCGATAATGCTGAGATGAAAGCTATGATCGATAAACTTTTCGGAAATTGGAATGCGGCATATGGCGAGAACAATGGAGCTGCATATGAAGTACAAAGCATCAGCAAAAAAGAATATTTTTTCGTTAATAAAAACAAAGCGACTCAAACTTGTTTGAACTGGAATAAAAAAGCACCAGATGCAGGATCAAAAGATGCGATACTTTTTAAACTTGCAAATAATGCATTCAACAGTTTATTGTTTGACGAGATCCGAGGAAAGGAAGGAAAAACGTATGGAATAAACAGTCGTTTCAATGAAGCAAATAACAGTGGGTTTTATTCCGTTTCAACACAAGTGAGAAATGAAGTTGCTTATGAAACTACTGTTTCCTTCGACAGAGTTTTAAAACAATTTTATGATACAGGAATAACACAGTCAGAACTTGATAAAGCAAAAGAGACATTAAAAAATGACCGTAAATCGATTGAAAGTCCTGTAGATCTTATCGGATTTTATAACCCAATTCTTTATAAAGACATAAACAAACGAAATGAGTATGTACAAACCATAGATGCACTCACACTTGATCAGGTAAATAAAATTGTGAAAAAATATTTTACTCCTGATTCTTATAAATGTGTGTTGGTGGGCGACCAAACTATACTTGATCCACAATTGCAAAAAATAAAGGATCTCGTAAAACTTCCGGTAACAAGTATTGAAAAGGATAATTAATTATCAAAGAGATTTCAATTTTTCTGAAGCACGTTTAGAATAAAACCCTTTTTCATTAACGATCTCGGCTAGCAACTGTCGTGCTTTAGAATTATTGCCCAATTTCAAATAGGATTGTGCCAGGTTCCACTTTGCTTCGGGATGAAAAACATTATTTGTGTTTTGCAAAACAGCTTCCAGATCTTTTATTGCTCTTTCATATTTACCAATCTGATAATAAGAAATGGCACTATAGAATAATGAATTTACATCATCAGGATCCTTCTCCAAAAGTGATTGGAATTCTCCTAAGCAAGTACTAAATCTTCCTTTATTAAAATGAGCTAATGCGGACTTTAAAATTTTGTCGGCTGGAAGAATTTCCGCCTCATCATTTTCATACAGGTAATTCGGGGATCCTTTATTCTCTTTATACGATGGAGTATACCCTTTCATTTCAAACGGGACAGGCTTTTGATTGAAATATAAAGAATTGTATTGTGTGATCTTCAAATCATAAATATAAATTATGTCAGCATTATAATTAGGCTGAAGAAAATCATCCTCAACCTTGACTGAAGGTAGATTCAAATCCGGGCTGATCTTTTTAAGTGTTTCTATTTGAAAAACAGAATTTTCAACTCGCTTATTCTTCACGGTCACCGAGCTTTTTTGAATAATATTCGCAATTGAACTTTTAGGTACAGATAATGGAATATTTTTTTCAGCAATGGGAACAGAAATAACTATCGGTCTTTTAATTTCTGTGTTCGTAGTAACAGATAACCCAGACGCAGAAAAAGAATTCGCAAAATGATAAAACCAAAAAATAGAAACGACCGACACCATAATTAACAATAAGCGTGCAAAGGTTAACAAATTTACATGCGCATCATTTGCCTTCAGATCAATTTGATGTTGGATGGCGTCTACATCAAAAGAAGAAAATGAGATTGCAGTAAATCCGTTAACCGCACAAGAACATAATTCACAAGTAGAAATATGTTTGTATAATCGAGCATGCTCCTCTTTTTCACTTTTATTAAGTGAATACGATTGTAATTGCTCATATGTTAAACAAGAAGTAAACATGTTTGTCATGGGGATGATCATTTTGAATTAATAATTATCATTTTTAAATTCCGTTTTCCATTTTGAATATAGCTTTTCACTTCATTCACCGAATAGCCTGTCATTTCAACAATTTGAGTGTAACTCCTGTTTTCCAAATAAAATAATTCGATACAGTTTTTTTGAAATGGATTCAAACAATCCATTGCTTTCTCTAGGGCTTCTAATTTTTTTTCTTCTTCCAACAGCTCATCAATACTCTTTTCGCATAACAGATTTTTTAGTTCATATTGATATTCGAGATCACGGTTTAATTGTGTTTGTTTTTTGCGTAATTCAGATATACAATAATTGCGAACGACAAATGTGAGCCAGGCTTTAAAACTATCTACTTCACGTTTTAATAATTCATCAAAAAGTTTTTCAAATATTTGCAACACCATATCTTTTGCAATATCCTTATCCTTAAAATAATTGATACACATTCCCAGAACCAAATGGGTGTATCTTTTGTATAGTTCACCGACAAATACTTTATCGCCGGTGGTCTTGTATTTTAACACCAATTCACTGTCGGTCAGATGGCTGTGTTTGGAAGTAGAATAAGTCATAATCCGATGTTTTTAAAATGATCCGGAATCGGTTCTTGATATTCAGACGTATTGAGGTATCAGATTCCATATGGTTAAACCATAATTCCTAAACAATGGTTTTTGAGAATGAGTGAACGGCAGGAATTTTTGAACAAGCGGCAAATTAAGTCTTACAATTTCTATCAAAGGAAAACAATACAGGAAAATCCATATTCCTATGTATTCAATTTTTTTTTGTGGAATTAGAATTCTGATTACGTCTTATCTGCAAAACGAGCATTACGCGCAAACTCGAATCAAAAAAAATAAACTTAAAATCCTATACGTATGAAAACTATGAAATCAATATTAGGGATGTGTGCATTGATCTTTTCGGGCACACTATTTTCACAAACCGAAGGAATAATCAAGGGGACTATTCTTGATGAAAAAAAATCTCCGATACCATTTGCTCAAGTTGCAATTCTCCAGGATACGATAATTTTATTCAACGTACAGGCGGATCTAAATGGAGAATTTACAGTAAAAGAAATCACACCGGGTAAATACAACATAAAAGCTTTCGCCTCAGGTTTTAATATCGGGTTGATAGAAGGCGTAAGCGTAAACCCCAATAAGACCAGATACGTGGATATTGACTTAAAAATAGCACAAAAGGATCTGCCAACTATTGTTATTTCTGCAAAATTTAAAGAACCTATTTTAGATCCTGTCTTCACCACAGTTACACCCATATCAATCGAGCAAATTGAAAATTCTGCAAATGGGAAAACAGATCTTGTCGGGTTGATCATCAGTGTTACTCCTTGCGTTATGCCTACCGATGATGGTAAAGATGTTTACATAAGAGGTTCCAGACGAGGAAGTACAGGATATTATGTTGATGGGAACAGAACCATGGAAGTGCCCGAGGTTCCGGGGATGGGAATAAGCGGAATGGAAGTTTTGACCGGCGGTGTACCTGCTGAATATGGCGATTGTACCGGAGGACTTGTTATCATTACTACCAAAGAATATAAATGGGAAATGAACAGAAAACAAAATGAAATAAGCGACCGCAATGAAAATCGGATCATTGAGAAAAAGAAAAAAGTTGATGATTAAAAAAATCAAAAAAGCAGTAAGATCAAGCTAAATATTAAAAAAAATTCGACTCCGCCCAATGATCCAATTCTTTTGGTTCACAGGACGGAGTCGAACGTGTTTATCGGCAGGTCATCTTTTTTTGATCTCAGTTTTATGTATCGTGCCACAGCTACTCCGCTTGTAAAAGCGGGATTGCACTATGATGAAATTATTTTCTTATCCTTAATTATAAATAAATTAAATCCTAGTCCGAAAGTAACACGCAATTCCTGAAGTGAAATCGGACTCGGCGCTTGTGATAAATGCCGACCATAAACATAACGTGTTTCAACAAACAAATGAGCAAAACGCTGGAAATAATAATTGAATCCTAAACCTGCTGTTGCCAGCGGACTTAATACTCCGGCATAGGTTGCCACTTTTGTATTTTCATTAGGGTTGCCCAAATATTTTGCCTTATAAGAAGACGTATAGGCAATTCCGGGTTGAAAAATAAAATATGGATCGAAATGCCCTTTAGTTGTAAAATGGTATGCACCACCCAACATAATGGAATGAAAATCTTTTAAGCCCATCGAATCTTTTGTTAAGCCTGTACTTCCCAATAAATAACTTGCAGAACCTCTGATAGAGACTTTATTATCCAAATAATATTCTGCACTTCCATTGACATGAACATTATTTATGTTTTCTTTAAATAAATATCCTGCAACGATAGAAGCATCTGCACGCACTAAATGATTATGTATGAATTGCGTGTTTTCTTGCTGAGCAAAAACAACATTTGAAAAGCATACAAATAATAAAATTATTTTTTTCGGATTCATAGTGATACAATTTAAATTTCGTTTTGTGTTACTCGTATTCAATGAACATTTTTTTGACAAATTCATTACAAAAAACATCATGCTGTTTTCTTTCTTTTATGCTGCTGATCCCACATATCGAACAGACGAACATTTAAACTTATATTGATAAGCATATGTCCTTCGATGCCGCTAATTTTATTTTTTTGGATCAATACATCTTTTTTTCCATCAACTTCATAAACATCCGCTTTAATATCTTTTCCTAAATGCATCATGTATTGAGCAGTTAACGAAATATCCGTACGATCTGTAATATTGTAATGAGCACCCAGTCCGGCCTGTACAGCACTACTCCATTTTTCTTTATAATATCCATCACTATTTTTTGTGACTTTAGAATAATCGAAGCAATGACCGGCAAGTATATAAGGAGTTATTTTCCCTTTTGTCGTCTGGCAATTAAAGGGATATGTTAATACCGACCATCCGATGTGAACATCTTCCCTACGTGCAAGTCCAGCAATATCTGTGGTGATATAATCGGCAAACCAATCGGTATTTAGTCTATTTAACACGCGGATACGAAATTGTCCGCCGTAACCAAAACCATTGGCGCCATCGTCGCTGAATGCACTAAAGGCGTTACGCACTCCTAATTGAAAATAACCGCTTACGGTATCGATGTGTTCTTGCCCTCTTCCTATTAAAGGAATCAAAAGCGCAAGGAGAATGAGTTTTTTCATGAGAACCAATTTAGAGTTTCTATGGCTAAAACTATGAAATTATATGAGATATTGTACAAAAAGTGGAATTGAGGTTAACCCGAATAAAACTCAGGTGAAATTCTATTTTTCGATGTAATTCACCATGGTAGATCTACCAGCACGTACCATGGCGGTGTTTTTTATGTGAAATTTTAGAATTAACCTATTTTTATAGAAAGAAACAAATGTTAACTTTACAGCAGCCTTTTAAGGAATAAATGAAATGAAAAATAATCCACACCGATCAATTATCATCTGGCTTTTTGCAGGGTGCTTTTTAGTATATGCAATGGTAGTAATTGGAGGGATTACACGACTAACCCATTCCGGATTATCCATGGTAGAATGGAATCCGATCATCGGTTCTTTGCCACCAATCAGTGATGCTGACTGGCAGGCTCCTTTTGAAAAATACAAACAAACACCCGAGTATCAGATTGTCAATAATCAATTTACATTGGATGAATTCAAATCCATTTATTGGTGGGAATATTCTCATCGTTTGTTAGGCAGAACTATTGGTTTAGTTTTCCTTATCCCTTTCTTTTATTTTCTTAAAATGAAAAAATTTGACAGGCCTTTATTAAAAAAAATGTTTATACTGCTTATTTTAGGTGCATTACAGGGATTTTTAGGGTGGTTCATGGTAAAAAGCGGACTACAAAAATCGCCACATGTGAGTCACTATCGATTAGCAACTCACCTCATCAGTGCATTCACTATTTTCGGATTTACTTTTTGGTATGCTCTGGATTTGCTATATCCAAAGATGTTACAAGAGGAAAGCGCAATTTTAAAAAACATTAAGAAGTGGGCAAGAATTATGTTCGGAGTTATTATTTTACAAATTATTTATGGCGCATTTGTAGCAGGTTTAAGAGCCGGTTTGATTTACAATACCTATCCGACAATGTTGGGATCCTTAATGCCTGAGTCGGTTACATCCTTTGAACCTTTCTGGAAAAATTTTTTAGAAAATCCTTCCGGCATCCAGTTTTTACATAGGAATATTGCACTCGTTGTTACAATTCTAGTATTATTTGTTTGGGAAAAATCACGGAAGTTGAATTTAAATAGTTTACAGCGAAAGTCCTCAAACTTTATGCTTATTGTTTTAGGGATACAATTTACTTTGGGGGTAATCACCTTATTGTATGCTGTTCCGGTGGCGCTGGGAGTCCTTCATCAAACAGGAGCCTTCTTTTTATTTGCTTCTGCTTTATTTTTTATGCACAGTCTTAGGCGTAGTGCTTAACTCCTGTGTTTCTTTTTTCCACTCAAAAGTTTCTATCATATGATAGATATCTTTTCTTACAAAATCAAGCACCGGGGCGATAGAATCAGTATTTGGCGCAACATTAAAATACATTGCTCCGCGAATAAAATGCTTGGTACTATCCGTTAAAAAAAACTGAATGGATGAAGCTGCGTTTCCTCCTATCTCATAAATCAATCCGTATACTTTACTTGAATCTCTGGAAACCAATTTCTCTTCAATCCCTGAAGCTTTTATCTGATGTTTTGAGACCAACTCGTTCGTTTGTTCCAGATAACCATTTATATCACCGTTCACTTCGTGATAGGTAAGGTGCAATGTACCATTCAATGAGGGAAATTGAAGATTTAACCAACATGGTTCAGCACGGTAGCTTTTATCATTTTCCATTTTTGTATACGTAGGAATTTCAAATGAAAACGGACAAGCAGCACTATAAGAAACATATTTTTTTTCAGGAAATGACAAACGAAAATAAGCACGTGGCTTAGGTGCAATCGTTTCATCATCATCATTACCTCCGCATGACGGAAGAAATACACAAGACATAAGAAACAATATGCATCCTATAATTATTACTGCTTGAAACTTGATACCTGATACTTGAAACCAGCTACCAGACAAATTATTCTTTTTCTTCATCGCGTTCAATTGTAATTTTAACACGCTTTATTTTTCTGTTATCTGCTGACTCAATTATAAAATTTAATTTCTTGAAAGAAATTTTTTCATTTTTTGTTGGAATGCGCCCTTCTATCTCAATGATCAATCCAGCTAAAGTATCCGACTCTCCTTTTGCGTCTTCAAAATCAGCACCATCAATTTCTAATATTCTTGCTACATCATTTAATGGAGCCTTGCCTTCAAAAACAAAATTGTCATTATCTAATTTTGAATACACGAGATCGTCGTCATCAAATTCGTCATTTATTTCTCCTACTATTTCTTCGATCACATCTTCCAAAGTAACAATACCTGATGTTCCACCATACTCATCGACTACCACAGCCAGATGAATTTTTTTACTTTGAATTTCACGAAGCAGATCGTCAATTTTTTTATTTTCAGGCACAAAAAATGGAGGACGGATGATGCCTTGCCAATTAAAATTATCGGCTTCGTTTATATACTGCAACAAATCTTTTGCATATAGAACACCTACAATATTATCCAATGTTTCTTTATAGATTGGAACTCTTGAAAACCCAAAAGAGGTGAGATCTGCGAGCAATTTTGTATAACCAAGTTTATATTCAAAAGCGGTGACGTGCATTCTCGATTGCATGATTTGTTTTACGTCAGTATTTCCGAACTTCACAATTCCCTTTAAGATCTTATGATCCTCTTCCGGAATGTCATCGTCAGAAGTAAGATCAAGCGCCTGCGATAATTCATCCACAGAAATATTATGTGATTGAGGCTTGATGACTTTGTCGAGTAAGGATGTAATAAAAATTAAAAATGAGCTTAAAGGATAAAACAACTGTTGCAATATCAAAACAAAATAGATAAGTCTCCGTGAAGCTTTGAGTGGATTTTGAGTTGCATATATTTTAGGAGTTACTTCTCCTACAAGTAAAATTAAAAAGGTAACAACTACAACTTGGATAACAAAACCAATAGTGGGACTTCCGGGAAAATCAAATAATCCATCTTCACCGAAAATAAAAGAAGCATTGAGAATAACAATGGCGATATTGATGAAATTAATACTTATTAGAAGCGTTGCCAATAAACGTTTTGGCTTTTCTATCAGCAAAAGAATTTTATGATCCACTTTGGAATCAGAATAATTTAATTCTTCCCTATCAGTAGGTGTAAGAGAAAAGAAAGAAGATTCAGCAGCAGAGACCAGTGCAACAATAAACAACAAAACAAACATTGTTACTATTGCTAAAACAATACTAAATGATAATGGATTTATAACAATGCTTAGAAGCGAAGAATTAAAAAACAGACAGGTACGCGTGACGGCCAAAATTTTGGGATATTAGTTATACTTATAATGTTGCAAAGATAGTATTTTGCAAATAAACAGTTTAAAATGGGAGATCCTCTAGTGGTTTGGTGCTACTGTTAGCAATATCGTCATTGTTTCCAGGGGAAGTATTGTTTTCTTTTTTGCTCAGGATCGTAAATGTATCACCAACTATTTCAGTAGTGTACCGCTTATGCCCTTCTTTATCATCCCAGGATCGTGTACGTAATTTCCCCTCAATGTAGATCGTCATTCCTTTTTTCAAATATTTTTCAGCTATTTCAGCTAAGCCGCGCCAAACAACAACATTATGCCATTCAGTTTGTTCCTGACGATTTCCTGTTTTATCCTTGTAGGTTTCTGTTGTAGCCAATGAAAAGTTTGCTACGGCTGCACCACCTTCCAAGTAACGCACCTCAGGATCTTTCCCCAAATTACCTACCAATATTACTTTATTAACTCCTGCCATGATTTGAAAATTATTTGAATAACAAATATAGTAAAAACTGGCCCTCTATCCAAAGACGAAATGAACCACAATCGTTAATTCGGAAAGCGCTGGATTTCCTTTTCTAGAAATAGATCCACCAATCTTGGAACCGCGTATTTATGAATATCTCTTTCTTTTATAATGATGATCTCTTCAGGAAGGAATGATCTTAGAGGCTGTTCACTATTTACGATTATAAAACGGGCAAATATTTTTTGATGGCTGAGTATATGTTTATAAGTAGAAGAAATGGCTCCGATAGTATACTTTGTTTTGCCCATTATTTTTTTCCATTCGTGGGAGGCAAATAATTTCTCTTCTGTCAATTCCTTTGAAGTTTCTATCAAAGGAAAATCGTGTAAGTTGATCCAGATGTCTTTTTCGATTCGCTTACGAATGGCAGTTGTACTTTTGTATTCAAAAACGATATAATTAAAGTATCGGTTCCGAATTTTCGTTTTCTTTTCCTTAATAGGTAGATCCGCTACCACCTTCTTCGAGAAAGCATAACAATTTGAATTTAAACAACATACGCTACAATCAGGATTAACAGGCTTACATTGGAGGGCACCAAATTCCATAATTGCCTGATTGTGCATGCCTGGCTCAACCTTATCGATAAGTTCGTTTGCAAGTTTATAAAACTCCTTTTTACCTATCGAGCTATCAATAGGCGTTTCGATACCAAAAACTCTTGAAAGCACACGGAATACATTTCCATCGACCACTGCATGCGGCATATTAAAAGCAAAAGAGGCAATTGCTGCAGCAGTATATTCACCAACACCTTTTAAGGTAAGGATATCTGCATAAGAATCTGGGAACTTCCCTTTGAAATCATTCTGAAGAATTTTGGCAGTTGCGTGAAGATTACGGGCTCGGGAATAATAACCTAAGCCTTGCCATAACTTCATCACGGTGTCATTATCAGCTTTAGCGAGGTGTTTAATAGTAGGAAATTCCTTGGCAAACTTTAAATAATAAGCCATCCCTTGCTCCACACGTGTTTGCTGTAAAATGATCTCGGAAAGCCATATTAAATAGGCATCTTTTGTGTTCCGCCAAGGCAGATCGCGTTTGTTTTGTCGGTACCAGGTAATTATTTTTGCTGAAAAATGCTTCATTTATAGGCTTTAAAGCTCCGTTTTATTAAAATGAAGTTCGAAAATACGATTAAAATTTTTGTTTGAAAATTAAAATACTATCTTTGCCTCCCGAAAAATTATTATTGTATTAATTGTTTGATTATAAATAGTTTATAGAAGTATGACAAAGGCAGACATCATTAACGACATTGCAGAAAAAACAGGAATTGAAAAAGTTGCAGTTCAGGCGAGCGTTGAGGCATTCATGAAATCGGTAAGAAACTCAATGGTGAGTGGAGAGAATGTGTATTTAAGAGGATTTGGAAGTTTCATCGTAAAAAGACGTGCTGAAAAAACTGGAAGAAACATTTCAAAAAACACAACAATCATTATTCCAGCTCATTATATTCCGGCTTTCAAACCGGCTAAAACATTTGCTGAAAAAGTAAAGAAAAACGTTAAAAAAGAAGCAACTGTTTAAAACGGTTGAAAGTTCAAAGATTTAAAATTTTTGAGTTCTGAATGAACTTAACTTTCTAATCTAAAACATTCAAACTTTAAACTAAAGATATAAAATGAAGTCGCTGAATAAAACTCAAATAGCAGTCATTTCAGGCGCATTAATACTTTTCGTTCTTTTATTATTTGCAAACACAAAACTTCTCCCAAAAGAGGAGGTTGTTCAACCAGCTTCAGCTGCAGATGCTAACATGATTGCTTTGAACCAAATGGTACAAGCTGCTGTTACAGGATTAAGCAAGGAGGATAAGCAGGCGATTCAAAAATTAGATGAGGCAATAAAAAACAAATCTGATAATAAAACCGCTTTGGAAAACATGATAACGAAGTGGGACAGTTTACAAAACCCTTCTGTAGCGGCCTATTATATGGAGCAAGCTGCATTAGTGTCTCCATCAGAAAGCAACTGGAAAAATGCGGGAGACCGATATTTTTCGTCAAGTCGTTTTGTTGACGTTAACAACAGACCGATACTATTTGGGGAAGCACAGATTTGTTTCGAACATGTTTTGGCGCTAAATCCGAATAATATAGAAGCAAAGATCAGTCTGGCTTCTTGTTATGTTGAAGGAGGATCAAATCCGATGAAAGGAATCGGAATGATGCGAGAAATTGAGAAGACCGATTCTAACAATGTTAATCTTCAATTGAACTTTGCTTTTTTCTCCGAGAAATCTGGACAGTGGCAAAAAGCAATTACGCGATTTGAAAAGGTTTTAAGAATTCAGCCTGATTTTATTGAAGCGTATATCCACTTATCGGATGCGTATCAACAAATGGGAAACAAGGAAAAGGCAATTGAGAGTTTAAAAAAATACATTTCTTTGGAAAAGGATGTGACGATTAAAAAAGAAGTACAAGATTATATAGATAAATTAACCATGGAGGAAACTCCGGGACAGAAACAGTAAACAAATTTTTTAAACATTTAAACATTTAAGTCATGCCAAGCGGTAAAAAAAGAAAAAGACATAAAATGGCTACTCACAAACGTAAAAAACGTTTGAGAAAAAACAGACATAAGAAAAAATAATTCTATCCCGAGCTTTCGGGAAAGAATTGTTTTTTGCTTGTAATTAGCAGCGTCATTTTACAGAATAGGAAAATATTTTTTTCTATTCTGTTTATTAGCACACGTCTGTTTGTTTTCTTTTCGGCAAGCCGAAATTAAGCACAACCAATTTTATTATAAAGATCCGCGGACTCCGTATATCGGGGTGCTGGGGATGTTGTATTTATTTAAAAAACTTAGAGTGAACAACGAATTAATTATTGATTCAACACCCTCCGAAGTTGTTATTGCATTATTAAATGACAAACGATTAGTAGAACTTAATCGTGAAAAAAGCAATAATAATTTTACTGTTGGAGACATTTATCTGGGACGCGTAAAAAAAGTAATGCCCGGATTGAATGCTGCCTTTGTGGATGTTGGATACGAAAAAGATGCATTTTTGCATTATCTGGATCTAGGACCTCAGGCTTCATCATTCGGAAAGTACACCAAAGCGGTGCAAACGGGAAAACAAACTACTTCCAACTTAATGTATTTTAAGTTTGAAAGTGATATTCCTAAAGACGGTAAAATTGGCAATGTAATAAGTGCTAATCAGCAAATTCTTATTCAGATAGCTAAAGAACCTATCTCTACAAAAGGTCCAAGAATTACAACTGAAATTTCTTTGGCAGGACGCTATTTGGTATTGATCCCCTTTTCTGATAAAATATCGGTTTCCCAAAAAATAAAAACGAATGATGAAAAGACGCGATTAAAAAAACTGATTGCGAGTATCAAGCCGAAGAACTTTGGTGTAATCATCCGTACTGTTGCTGAAGGAAAAAGTGTTGCCGACCTTGACACTGATCTGAACGATCTTGTAAAAAAATGGGATATCTGCTTTGAAGCATTAAAAACGGCACAACCACCTCAAAAAGTATTGGGAGAATTGGATCGCACATCAGCAATTTTGCGCGACCTTTTAAATGCAAGTTTCAACAGCATTCATATCAACGATCAAACGTTGTATGACGAAACAAAAAATTACCTGCATACGATCGCTCCCGATAAAGAAAATATTTTAAAACTTTACAAAGGCACTGTTCCCATCTTCGATAATTTCGGCGTAGACCGTCAGATAAAAGGTTTATTCGGAAAAACAGTAACGATGAAGAGTGGTGGTTATCTTATTGTTGAGCACACGGAAGCCTTGCATGTTATTGATGTAAACAGCGGGAATCGTGCAAAATCGGATAACACACAAGAAACAAATGCCCTTGAAGTAAATTTAGAAGCTGCAGTGGAAGTTGCACGCCAATTGCGTTTGCGCGACATGGGTGGAATTATTGTAGTCGATTTTATTGACTTGCACTCAGCAGAAAATCGCAAATTATTGTTCGAAAGAATGCGCGATGAAATGTCGAAAGACAGAGCAAAGCATAATATTTTACCTCCGAGCAAATTCGGGTTGATACAAATTACCCGTCAGCGTGTTCGTCCGGAAATGAACATCGTCACAGTTGAAAAATGCCCTACTTGTGGTGGCAGTGGAGAAATTCAAGCCAGCATTATTTTAATTGATCAGATAGAGAATAATCTGCGTTATATTTTAAAAGAACAAAATGAAACAGGTGTGACCTTATGTGTACACCCCTATCTTGAAGCATATATTACCAAAGGATTTTTCTTCAATTCGCTGAAACATAAATGGGCAAAGAAATTTGGAAAAAAATTCAAGGTGCGTGCTGTTTCTTCATACACCTTCCTGGAATATCATTTTATGAATAAAAATGAAGATGAGATAAAAATTTAGTTGTTGGCAGAGGCAGATTTATTGTTTGAATATTGATGTTTGACGAAACGTTTTGTAGAAATACAAAACGTTTTTGTTTTTAGGTTATATTTGGATAAAATACAAAAGCCCGATGAATAAGTATAATAGATAATTCATCGTTAATATTCCCAACTGATGAAAAGATTTATCCCCACACTTTTATTAATTTCATTTTTCACTTCTTTACGATCACAAACGATAAATCCTGATTCTGTTTACATCGTAAATAATTATTATAAAATTGAACGCAGTATCCCGATGCGTGACGGAATAAAACTTTTCACTTCAATTTATATTCCTAAGGACGCTTCGAAAAAACACCCAATTATGATGACCCGCACACCTTACTCTTGCGCACCATATGGTGAGAAGACCTTCAGGAATTTTTGGTCAAGAAATACAAAGGAATATCTTTTACAAAATTATATATATGTAATTCAAGATGTGCGAGGTTGTTATATGAGCGAAGGAGTGTTTGAAGATATCCGTCCTTATTTAGCAAACAAAAAAACAAAAAAAGATATTGATGAAGCAAGTGATACTTATGATGCTATCGACTGGATGATAAAAAATATTCCGAACAACAATGGAAATGTTGGAGTGAGTGGTGTCTCCTATCCCGGATTTTATTCCACAATGGCTGCCTTGTGTGGCCATCCGGCTTTAAAAGCTGTTAGTCCGCAAGCACCTGTAACCGATTGGTTCATTGGTGATGACGTGCACCACAAAGGAGCTTTTTTTATGATGGATGATTTTGATTTTGATTATTCTTTCGGGCACAGTCATCCCGGACCAACAACTAAAAATGGGCCAGACCTCGATTACCCCACTCCTGATAATTATGATTTTTTTCTGAAAATAGGAACGTTAAAAAATCTTACGAAATTATATATGGGTGATACCATGAAATTCTGGAATGAAGAAATGAATCATCCGAATTACGATGAATTTTGGAGATCG
>JAPLDC010000278.1 GCA_026391935.1 Bacteroidota bacterium
AAACAAATATTTTCTTTGGGGGTGAGTCCGTTCTTTGGTGCCAAATTTCCAATTTCAAAACGTTTTTCTGTATCAGCTCAGGTCGGAGTTGACATGGCATTTCAAGATCAGAATATTTCAACTACCAAAGTCTCCATTATTGACAAGTACCGTGTTTCCGTATTTGATTTTAACGAAAACACAGGCTTTTTAAACGATATTTCTTTGGTTTATAAGTTTTAAGATCAATTATTATTTGCTCGTTAAAGAAAGAATTTTTCTTTTTTTAACGAGCTTTAAATTCAGTTTTTTCCTTCATTTTATTTGATTAAATTTGTCTGTTTTTGTAACATCATTTTATGGCAGGCAATACCTTCGGAAAACTATTTACACTAACCACTTTTGGTGAATCGCATGGCGAAGCTTTAGGTGGTATTATTGATGGTTGTCCGGCCGGATTGCTCATCGACCTTGCTTTTATCCAATCTGAATTGGATAGAAGACGTCCAGGGCAATCTCATATTGTTACTCAGCGAAAAGAAAGTGATACTGTGGAATTTCTTTCCGGTGTGTTCGAAGGAAAAACGATGGGAACGCCTATTGGGTTTATTGTTCGCAATGAAAATCAAAAATCAAAAGACTACGAACATAATATAGATGCATACCGTCCTTCTCATGCAGATTATACCTATGATGCTAAATACGGGATGCGTGATCATCGAGGTGGAGGAAGATCTTCTGCCCGTGAAACCGTTAGTAGAGTTGTTGCCGGTGCCATTGCGAAATTGATATTGAAACAACACGGAATCACCATCAATGCTTATTCTTCTCAGGTTGGCGACATAAAATTATTGAAAGATTATCATGACTTGGATCTATCTAAAACAGATGCTAATATAATACGTTGTCCGGATGCGCTTTTGGCTGATACGATGATCCAAAAAATTGAACAAGTGCGTAAAGCCGGTGATACTATCGGAGGCGTGATTTCCTGCGTTATTAAAGGAACTCCTGTTGGATTAGGTGAACCTGTTTTTGATAAATTGCATGCGGATATTGGCAAGGCAATGCTAAGCATCAACGCTGTTAAAGGTTTCGAATATGGTAGTGGTTTTGAAGGTGTTAAAATGAATGGAAGTCAGCATAACGATTTGTTTGTTTTTGAAAATGGTGGAATAAAAACAAAGACAAACCTTTCGGGTGGAATACAAGGCGGAATAAGTAATGGAGAAGATATTTATTTTAGGGTTGCTTTTAAGCCGGTTGCCACCATTATGCAAAAACAAAATACAGTTAATTCAAAAGGTGAAGTTGTAGAGATGACAGGAAAAGGAAGGCATGATCCTTGCGTATTGCCAAGAGCCGTTCCCGTTGTGGAAGCTATGGCAGCTTTGGTTCTAGTGGATCATATTTTAAGAAATAATTCAGTATTAAAGAAAAAATAAAAAAATTCCGCGTCTTTGCGTTTTCGCGGCAAAAAAAACAAACATGACAACAGAACCAAAAAAGAAAAAAAGTTTATTGAGAAGAATCCTTAAATGGACCGGAATAACTTTCCTTGTGTTAATCATCTTTCTTATTGCCGCTCCTTTTTTATTCAAAAAGCAAATTGTACAGTTTGTGAAGGATACAGCAAATGAACAGTTGAATGCAAAAGTGAATTTTGGTGATTTTGATCTTACCTTAATTAGTTCTTTCCCTGATTTTACATTATCTGTTGACAGCGTCAGCGTTGCAAATACCGGAGATTTTGCCGGTGATACGCTTTTGTACGCTAAAAATTTAACTGTTGGATTAAATTTAATGAGTGTGATCAAAGGTCAACAATATAAGATCAATTCAATTATTTTTGATCAACCTCGTATTCACGCTTTGGTTTTGAAAAATGGAAAAGCAAATTGGGATATCGTTAAACCAAGCACCGATTCAGCCGGTGTGGTGGATACCGCAAAATCGGCTCCATTTAAAATGACCTTGAAAAAGTTTCAGATAAAAAATGGATATATCGTTTATGATGATGCATCAATGGGCTTTTATACCGAATTGTATAATATGAACCATACCTTGAGTGGAGATTTTACTTCTGATAATTTTGTTTTAAAGACATTGACAGAAATTGAAAAATTTACTGTGAATTATGGCGGAGTAGCATACATGAATAAGGTGAAAACACGTATCAAGGCAGACCTGGATGCTGATATGCCTAATTTTAAATTCACATTTAAGGACAATGAATTTTCTTTCAATGAATTGACATTAGGACTTGATGGTTTCTTTGCAATGCCAAAAGATGATATGGATATGGATCTGAAATTTAAAGCAAATCAAACGGAATTTAAAAATATTTTATCCTTGGTTCCAGGTGTTTATACTGCCGACTTCAAAGATGTGAAAACCTCCGGTTCATTGGCCTTGGAAGGTTTTGCTAAAGGGATCTATAACGATAAAAAAATGCCTGCATTTGGTTGTAAATTGTTAATCAAGGATGCAATGTTCCAATATCCAGCCTTACCAAAATCTGCAACAAATATCCAGGTTGATCTTTTAGTTGATAACAAAACAGGTGAGCCTGATGCAACAGTTATTGATCTGAATAAATTCCATGTTGAGCTAGGTGGTAATCCGATCGATGCAAAAATGCATGTTTCTACTCCTGTTTCAGATGCGAATATCAATGCTGCAGTTTTAGCGAAGATCAATTTGGCAAGTATGAAAGATGTTATTCCATTGGAAAAAGGCGATGACTTAAATGGTATGATCACAGCAGATGTGAAAATGAAAGGAAGAATGAGTTCTATTGAAAAAGAACATTATGAAGAATTTGATGCAGAAGGAAAGTTGGCAATATTGGACATGAATTATCAAACTAAATCGTTGAATTATCCGACTCAGATAAGTGCATTGTATTTGGAATTTAATCCTAAGACTGTTGACCTGACGAAGTTTGATGCTAAAATTGGAAAGAGTGATATTCAAATGGATGGTAAGATTGAAAATTTTCTTCAGTATGCTTTGAAGGATTCTTTATTAAAAGGAACGTTTAATTTGAATTCTTCATTATTAGATATCAACGAATTGATGAGTAGTAGTGATACTTCTAAGCCGGTTGCTGCAGCTACAGATACAGCGGCCATGACTGTTACTGCAGTGCCTTCAAATTTAGATGTCAGGTTAAATGCAAACATTGCAAAATTATTATATGATAATTTGACCATCACCAAAGTAACAGGAGGTGTGGCTATTAAAGATAGTAAAATGAAATTAGATAATTTGAAGTTGACCTTGGACGAAGTAGAAGGGACAATGGCCTTGACAGGTGTATACAATACTCAAAATATTAAAAAGCCAACTGTTGATTTCGATGTCGATATTGCAAATTTTGATATTCCCAAAACAGTAAAAATGTTTAACACTGTGGAAAAGCTTGCTCCAATTGCTAAATACTGTAAAGGTAAGTTTGGAACAAAGTTGAAATTTACTACTCTGCTGGATGAGCACATGAGCCCAGTAATGAATACGTTAACTGGTGGAGGAAAATTGATCACCAAC
>JAPLDC010000481.1:0-1237 GCA_026391935.1 Bacteroidota bacterium
AAAAAAGAAAACAAAGAACTTCTCTCCTATTTACTTTTTGAAGTAAATGACGAAAAAGAATATCTGGAAAAAGTAAAAAAGGAGATCGATGAACTTTTTTATGACATCAACAGGAAGTCGGCATATACAACAAAAAAGGGATTGCAAAAGGTTGTACGCAATCTGACTAAATTCATTAAGAACTCCAGTAAAAAAGAAACGGAATTGGATTTGAGAATATACTTTTGCAAAAAAATAAAAACAGCAAGAATCGATCTGGATTCCAGCAAGATCATTTTCAATTTATATTACAGGGAAATCGAAAAAATAAAAACTGCATTTTCAAAATTACATGAGGATCTGCAATATGATTACAGAGATGATCTGGAAAAATTATCTATTATATAATAAATGAATATCTAAAATATTCTCTAAAGAATTAACTGAATTTGACAAAACTGTTGTTCCATAATCAAAGGAACTTACACGATTTGCCTCAACTACATATAACTTATTATTCACATCATCATATTTCATTTTTACAGCCGTATAGCCCGTCAAATAAGCTGTAACACTTCCGATAGAATATTGGTATTTGTATATTGTTCCATTCGAATGACCTAACAAATATGTATCAGAATCTATTTTTAATGCACTTAACAAACTACCTGATGCTAAAGAAAATGAATAAGGACTCCATAAATTATTGGTACATCTGTCGAACAATTGAATGACGGCTTGTCCGGCAATATTACCAAATACAAATTCATTCGAAATATCTTTTTCACAAAACTGGACTACATCTTGAGTTAATACGCAATTATTTTCAACACTCCCTGTTGGATAGTAAGTAACTAATTTTTTTGCAGAGGATAGCGCATCAATTTCTTCCGCTATCAAATAGCCATCATTAAAACATAGGTGTTGGGCATAATATCCTGATAAAGCATTTGCCCCATAAAAAACACTCCCGTTATAATCATAACCTTTTATATTTCCATCATATCTGGAAACGTAACAATATTTATCATCATTATAATACCCGGTAAAATAAGGATTTGCAGAAATAATTGGAGCTATTGAAAATCTAGGACTATTATATTGCAAAATATGTCCGGAAAAATTTCCTGTGTAATTACCACATATATAAGCTTGTTGATAATAATTACTTATGGAAGAGGCGAGATAATCACCGGAAAAAGAATGGAAAGGGGCTATTGATGAAAATGTTGCATCAATGGTAGATAAATTTGTTTGA
>JAPLDC010000481.1:1286-5858 GCA_026391935.1 Bacteroidota bacterium
GATGCTGAAATTTCAATATTATATATTCCACTAAGCAAATGGACATTATCCAAAAAATATTGCATATTTAATGTCATTGTAGGCGAGGAAACAGAAACAGGGATTGTAAGATGCGCCAAATGTTCATTCGCATCCAATAAACTAACTGAAACAGAAGTTATTTTGGTATCATCTGTAACTGTAGCATTCACAGTTACGTAATCATTCACATTAAAGGTTTGATTAACTGTTGGAGTGTTAAAAGTGATTATAGGACCCTTTTCGTCTGTACCCTTTTTACAGGAAAACAGGCTGATAATCAGAATTAAACTCAAATAAAAATATATTTTGTCCACAGCAATCATTCAATAAAGTTAAGTAATTACATCAAAACTAGCTAGAAGGATATAATATTAATGTTGATAAGATGTTTATGACCTGTTTAAAAATATTTTTCCAATCTAAATCTTTTAAATTTTGATAAATTTGTACTATGACTGATTTCGCAACAAAAAATGATATAAACTCACGAAGAAGAGTGAGCAAAACCACTACAACACAACAACTAATGGATATTGGCAAAATGCCACCTCAAGCAGTTGAATTGGAAGAGGCTGTTTTGGGTGCTTTAATGCTCGAAAAAGACGCTTTGACAAATGTTATTGATATTTTAAAACCACAAAGTTTTTATAAAGATTCTCATTCCCGCATTTTTCATGCGATCGAACAACTTTTTACGCGTTCTGAGCCTGTAGACATCCTTACCGTAACGCAGGAATTAAAAAAAACAGGAGAACTTGATATCGTTGGTGGAGCTTACTATATAACCCAGCTGACCAATCGTGTTGCTTCTGCGGCAAATGCCGAATTTCATGCCCGTATTGTCGCTCAGAAATTCATTCAACGTGAATTGATACGAATCTCTACAAAAACAATTAATGATGCTTACGAAGACGGCTCTGACGTTTTTGACCTGTTAGATAATGCGGAAAAAAATCTTTTCTCCATCGTTGAAGGAAATATCAAAAAGAATTATGATAAGATGAGTACACTCATCCGTAAAGCCATCGATCAAATTGAGATCACAAAAAACAACAAGGGCAATTTCTCAGGTGTCCCTTCTGGACTAACAGCACTGGACAGGCTAACATCAGGTTGGCAAAAATCTGATCTCGTTATTATTGCTGCTCGTCCGGCTATGGGAAAAACAGCATTGGTGCTTACTATGGCTCGCAACGCTGCAGTAGATTTCAATAAACCTGTTGCTGTATTCTCATTAGAGATGTCATCACTACAGCTGGTAACACGTTTGATTGCAAGCGAATCAGAGTTAGCTTCAGAAAAATTAAAAAAAGGAAATCTCGAAGATTATGAGTTTCAACAACTCAACGATAAGATTAGAAAACTTTCAGATGCTCCACTTTTCATTGATGACACCCCAGGATTATCGGTTTTTGAATTAAGAGCAAAAGCGCGAAGATTAAAAGAACAACATAAGATCGAACTATTGGTTGTCGATTATTTACAACTGATGACAGCTGGTGGCGAAGGTAAAGGAAACCGTGAACAAGAAATTGCCACCATATCTCGTTCTCTTAAAGGATTAGCGAAAGAACTAGAAATACCTGTTATCGCCCTTTCTCAATTAAGTCGTGCCGTTGAAACACGCGGAGGAGATAAACGCCCACAGCTTTCCGACTTGCGTGAATCCGGTGCCATTGAGCAGGATGCCGATATGGTTATGTTCATTCACAGACCGGAATATTACAATATTACAGAAGATGAAAACGGAGCTTCAACACTTGGTGTTGCTGAATTAATTATTGCGAAACATCGTAACGGACCTGTGGATTCAGCTAAAACAAGATATATAGGTCAGTTCACTAAATTTACCGATTTAGACACGCTCGACCAAAACCTTGACTATGGCTCATCTTCACCAAGACTTTCTCCTGCAACAGATTTTGACACACAGTCGAATTCTGTTATCCGAGGTTCCAAAATGAATGATGTAGAAGAGGATCATCCTTTCTAATTTAAAATAAATGAAACGAATTAATCTTTCTTTAATATTTATTTTCATTACAATACTTTCAAGAGCTTCTTTTATTCTTATCCCAATGGATCTGGAACAAAAAGACCACTTAAAAGCTTATGGTGTGGCCTATTGGGTTTTAAAACAAGATGTAGAAGTTCATTGGCTTTTAAATTATCGTGGTGGAAGCTTTATGATAAAGGATGCAAAAGAAATTCAAAATGAATGTACTATTCGAGGTGTAACGTTTGAGATAATCGCAGATTCCAAATCAACAGCTATTCTTACCGAAATTTCCAATCCTGAAGTAAATATGGAGGATGTGAAATTAGAAAAAGCACCTAAAGTTGCTGTCTATTCTCCAAAAATGAAACAACCCTGGGATGATGCAGTGACACTGGTTTTAACCTATGCTGAAATTCCTTATGATATTATTTATGATGAAGAGATCATGAATGAAAAGTTATTTAATTATGATTGGCTTCATCTTCATCACGAAGATTTTACTGGACAATATGGGAAATTTTGGTTTGGTTACCGCAATGCTTCATGGTATCAAGAACAACAACGAACGCTTGAAGCGAGTGCAAAGTCATTAGGATTCAATAAAGTTTCAGAAATGAAACTGGCTGTGGCGAAAAAAATTCGCGATTTTACTGCAGGAGGAGGATATTTATTTTCTATGTGCTCTGCTCCGGATAGCTATGATATCGCTTTAGCAGCGGATGGATTAGACATCTGCGAAAGCATGTTTGATGGAGATGGCACTACGCCAAATTATAATCAGAAACTGGATTATTCAAAAACCTTTGCATTTACCAACTTCACATTGAGCACCAATCCAAGTGAGTACGCAAAATCAAATATTGATACATATAATACTCGTAAGCAAAAATATGGCATAACAAAAGCGAATGACTTATTCACTTTATTTGAATACTCCGCTAAATGGGATGTTGTTCCAACAATGCTTTGTCAAAACCATGAGCAAATAATAAAAGGTTTCTGGGGACAAACTGTTGGATTTGACAAAGCATTCATAAAGCCAAATGTATTGATATTAGGGGAGAATAAAGCGGCTAACGAGGCCAGATATATACATGGCACATACGGAAAAGGAACCTTCACTTTTTTAAGTGGACATGATCCTGAAGACTATGAACACAGAGTTGAAGATCCTCCAACAGATCTTAGCCTACATCCTAATTCACCGGGATATCGTTTGATCCTTAATAATATACTTTTTCCTGCTGCAAAAAAGAAAAAGCAAAAAACATAAACTTGGAATTATTTTTTTTGGGGAAATAAAAATATTAAATTTTTTTATATTTTTTTAGTCATAAAATCTCCAAGATATCCCTATCTTAAAAGCCCTGTCATTCAATGGATAATGGGGCGTTTGAACGTATCCATTCCCCATCCAACCACTATTCAGATGGTCAATTTTAAAAAATATTCTGACTGATTTTATTTTAGCATTAATAAAAAAATCAATAAAAGGATAATTTCCATATTTCTTATCATCTTGAATATAAAATTGGGCAGTTGCGGGCATATATGAATCGGCATAATAGTTTGAAACCAAAAATACAGAGACCCCGATCTGAATACTCATTGCATTATTTAACAGATCATTTTCGTAATATAAGGAATGATTCAGTATAAACTCAGGAACCCTAATAACAGTGGAGTCCGGTACATGTTGATATTGAATCGAATTATTCAAATGCCAATTCCAAATACTAAAATCTTTTTTTTATTTGAGGAATATCTACTGTATATAAAATCTGGCGCTTGCTGCCCTGAGCAGACATTAATACTTAAAAAAGTTAGACTATCAAGAATCCCCTTTTTATAAACTCCATTGAAAGTATAATCATTTTTATTATAACCTGACAGATCATATTGTCCGGAGAGTACAACCCAGCTCCTATTGTTTGTATATGTATTGAACAATTCTGCACCGAGAATAATATTATTAAATACTGTGTGCAGTTCTCTTTGTTTTATTTTTACAAATTGATCCTTCGCACTAATACCTGCACCCAACATATCAATAAAACCACCATGTTTTTTATTATCTGTTCTTCTCCAGGATAATTCATTTTCAAATTTTAAATTATAAGTAGAATCGTGTGTTAGTAAAGAATCATTATAAATGTTTGAATAAAATCCGGAGAGCGGTTCGGAATCTTCATATTTTAATAAATTATCATCATAAGAAGTAGATAGAACTAAAAAACTACTCGGGATAATTGAAGCATTTGTGGCCGTATCTATAGCACTTTTTCCAAAATTTAGGTATTGATAAAAAAACACTCCTCTATTAAGAATTTTTCTTTTTGCATAAAGCAAATTAACGTTAAGCAATTGTTTATTTAAACCGGAGCTATTTTCAAAAATAGAGTCATTAGAAATACCTCCATTTTCTGAATTCTGAACATAATTATAAATAAAGCCAAACAAAAAATTATACCGATTGTTTTTTGACCTATAGTTTGAGGATATTGAAATAAAATTATCATTTGTGTTTTGCTTTTCATAAAAGCCTTCAGAAC
>JAPLDC010000006.1 GCA_026391935.1 Bacteroidota bacterium
TATTGCAAGAGCAGCAGTCATAATTCTTATTTCAGCAAGAATTTCTTTCAGGCATTTTGTCCCGCCACCAATTTCTCCAAGCAAATATTTTTTTGGAAGCTTCACATCACTGAAAGAAACTTCACTGGTAACAGAAGCGCGAACTCCCATCTTTTCAATACTCTTTCCTATGAGTACTCCTTTTAAATTGGAAGGAACAAAAAATATAGAAAGTTGTTCGTGATTATCAGTCCTTGCAAGCACAGTAAAAAAGTCAGCAACAGGTGCTGATGTAACCCAGGTCTTTTGTCCGTTTAACATAAACCCATCTTCAGTAACTTTCGCAATTGTTTTTATTGCCATCAGATCACTTCCTGCATTGGGCTCCGTCATGCATATTCCACCGATCTTATTTCCTTTCAATGCTTCATCAAAATAATTCTCTTTAATTTCTTTATCGCCAAAACGATATAAAAAATAAGTTCCCATCAACGATTGCATTGTGCAAGCGGCTGCAAGAGAAAGAGAACCTCTAGCCATTTCAATCACAGCCAAAGAATATGAAACAATATCTAATCCACTACCACCGGCACTTTCGGGATAACGCATTCCAAAAAAACCCATATCACCCACTTCCTTAAATAGTTCTGTAGGGAATTTCTTCTCTTCATCTAACTTGCCCGCAACAGGCTTCACACGCCTATCCACAAAATCGCGGAAGGTCAGTTGAATTTGTTTTTGTATATCACTTAGTTCAAAATCCATTATTAAGGTATAACAGCTGTGGCTTCAATTTCAATAACTGCGGGATGATCTAAAAGATCAACTATAAAGATCATACTCATACATGGATAATGATTGCCAATTATTTCCTTCCAGATCTTTCCTAACTCTCTTCTGTTGGCTAAATATTGCTCTCGGTCTTTGCAGAAACAGGTCATCTTGCAGATGTGTTCAGGTTTACCACCAGCTTTGCTTACAATTGCAACAATATTTTTCAGTGCCTGCTCAAACTGAGGTACCAATTTATCACTCGCAAATTTTTCCTCAGGTGTCCAACCAACTTGCCCTGCCAGAAAAAGTGTTCTTCCTTTTGCAGCAAGAATTCCATTTGAATAACCTTTAGGAATCGGCCAGCCATCAGGCAAAATTATTTCGTGATTCATAATTTATTTTTTTAGACCATAAATTTTTTCAGCAACTTTTTTTGAAACGACTTCATTCTTCACATCTTGTTTCAACTTTTCCCTATCGCGCTTTTTCGGATTTCCATATCCGCCGCCACCACTGGCTATTTGATGGTACAAGGTGTTATTAGGAATTCCATGAATCATATCTTTACTCATAGGAATAACTTTTTTTCCATTTTTATATTTTAACTCGATCTTATTAAGGACGCTGCCCTTACCACCAAATAAACCATAATTGGTTTCCACATCTCCATCACCAAAAACAACCATTGTGGTATCGTCACCACGAAGCATGATTTGAGTTGAGGTACCTAATCCACCGCGCCACTGACCTGCTCCACCGGAGTCACATAAATATTCGTGTTGCACAATTAAATGGGGCGTTTGCTGTTCATACATTTCATAATCCTGATCCAGCACACCACCGGAAGCATCAATCATTCCAATGTGATCATAACCATCATCATTTTTCATTGCACCACTGCCACCCTTTAATCCAAGGAAACAGATGTCCACATATTTTTTACCTGTACGCGGATGATTACCCGTGAAGAGGGAACACAATAGGTGATTCCATCCAGCTGTTATTCTTTCAGGAACTGCAGGACCGAGTGCCTTAAAAATAGCATCAGCTATTTGCGGACAAAGATGATTTCCAAATGTTGTCGCTGCAGGATAAGAAGCATTCAGAATTGTTCCTTCAGGTACAATATATTTTAAAGGTTTTATCATTCCTTCATTATGAGGTATGTTCGGATTGATCATCTGCAAAAAAGTAAGCGTGATTGCAGAGCACGTTGAAGTATATATCCCGTTAACAAATCCTTTCGTTTGTGGCGATGATTTTGAAAAATCAAAAGTGATATCTTCATTCCTTACCGTGATCTCGGTACGAATAGGGAATTTACTTCCTTTGTGTTTACCATCATAATACACAGTACTACCACCTTTATATACACCGTTTGGAATATTTTTAATTTCCGCGCGCATCATTTTTTCTGTAGAATCGAACAATGCTATTTTGTGCGCTTCAAAAACTTCCAATCCATATTTTGCGACAAATGCCTGTAATCTCCGTTCACCAAGTGTACATGCACCAATTTGTGCTTTTATATCTTCCTGAACCATCTGAAGACGGATATTCGCAAAGATCAAATTCCAAACATCTTTACGGAAGTTTCCTTTTTCATATAATTTCACAGCAGGAATCCGTATTGCTTCCTGCCAAACTTCAGTTGCATTCGGATTGTATCCACCTTGAACAGCTCCGCCAATATCAGCTTGATGACCTTTTGCAGCAGACCATCCAACTAATTCATTTTCATGAAAAATAGGTTTAAAGATCGCCACATCATTATTCTGATTACCCATGGTGAAAACGTCGTTGTGAATGATCACATCGCCTTCGTGGATCTCTTTTCCATATTGTTCCAATATCACTTTACAAACAGGTCCTAAAGAAAAAGAAAGAATAGGAAGGTTCTCTGTTTGCTCAAGCATTTGGCCTTTTGCATCGTAAAGACCTGTCACAAAATCTTTTGCTTCACATAAGATCGGAGAGCGTGTAGTTTTTGTCAATGAGATGCTCATCTCATCCGT
>JAPLDC010000285.1 GCA_026391935.1 Bacteroidota bacterium
ACTGCTGCAGAGAGGATAAAGAAGAAGGATTTTTTCATAAGTTTTTATTGGTGTTTTTGATAAAAAAATAGTGTCGTTTCTTAAATTAAATACAAGATTAGTGCATCTTTGACAAAGATGCAAGTAAATAAAGAAAAAAACATGAATTTCAGTTTAAAGGTGATTTTATTTGATTATGTTAATGAATGATGTTCTTTGTGTGACAAAATTGTTTAATTTTGCGATGAATTTTAAGATTTGTGATTATTTATTTTGAAATTATTAAATAAGATTATAATATTGCATTCGAAAATTAAGAACATTATTTGTAGTTCTGGTTTTTAACTTTAACAAATACAATGAAAAAAATACTATTTGTCGTTTTTAGTTTGTTCGTTTCATCTTCAGTTTTTGCTGTTGGAGTAATCGTTTTGGAAGGAAACTATCAAGGAAAAAATCTTTATATTCAAAATCCATTTGCAGGTTCGGGGGTTGGTTTCTGTGTGACAGAGGTGCGTGTTAATGGGAATGTGACTACAGATGAGATTGCATCAAGCGCATTTGAAATTGATTTCAGAAATTTACAGTTAAAGATAGGAGATAAAGTAGAAGTAAAAATTACTCATAAAGACGATTGTAAACCAAAAGTGCTAAATCCTGAAGTGCTAAAACCTAAAAGCACCTTCGAAATTGTTTCAATGGCAGTTGGCACTGATCTCACTTTCAAATGGTCAGCAAAAGGCGAAACAGGTAAACTTACTTATACGATAGAACAATTCCGTTGGAATAAGTGGGTAAAAGTTGGTGAAGTTGAAGGAAACGGAACACCTGATGTAAATAATTATTCATTTTTGGTTTCGCCTCATTCAGGTAAAAACCAATACCGCGTTAAGCAAGTAGATTATACCGGCCAGCCAAAATTATCCAAGACAGTTGATTATAATTCAACATCTCCCGAAATTACATTCAGCCCTGCAAAAGTTTCTAAAGAAATTGGCTTCTTTGCCGGAAGTACGCCTGCAGAAACCATGTTTGAAATATATGACCAGTTTGGAAACATTGTGAAACGAGGATTTGCTTCGACTGTTGATGCTTCAAATTTGCAAAAAGGAGCGTATTATCTGAACTACGACAATAAAATGGGAGAATTTATTAAAAAATAATTCGTTTCATTTAAATGATATTCAAATAATCCCGGTTTTTATCGGGATTATTTTTTTGTACTAACGAATCTTTATACATATTCATGTTAAAAATAGAGCATTTAGGCATAGCTGTTAAGAACATAGAACAATCCAATGAATTGTTCACAAAGTTGTTTGGGAAGTCACCTTATAAGCTAGAAAAGGTTGAAAGCGAGAACGTATCTACTTCCTTTTTTATGATTGGTGAAAATAAGATAGAACTGCTGGAAGCAACAAGTCCAGACAGCCCGATAGCTAAATTTATTGAGAAAAAAGGTGAGGGCATCCACCATATAGCTTTTGAAGTGGAAGATATTTACTCAGAAATGAAGCGACTGCAAAATGAGGGTTTTACATTATTATCGGAACAACCTAAAAAAGGAGCCGACAATAAACTCATTTGCTTTTTGCACCCCAAAGGCACGAATGGCACTTTGATAGAGCTTTGTCAGGACGCTGATAAATAGGGCTTAAAAGAAAAAAGCACTGTAAGTCACAGTGCTTTTTGGGTGGGCCCACTTGGAATCGAACCAAGCACCCACAGATTATGAGAAACTTCAAGTACCAGTGCTTTTTGTTAAATACATCAATTCTAGCAACCACTTTTATGAGCACGAATTAATTTAATGTAATTTAATAAAATTTAATAAAATGGACTAATTAGGGGCTAAATATGGAC
>JAPLDC010000434.1 GCA_026391935.1 Bacteroidota bacterium
GTATTCTAATTATATTCACGGTTTTTTTTCAGATATTTCTCCGCTATCCAATCTTATACTCTGTCTTATGCTTTACCTCTGTCATCACAAATGAACTTTGAACGTGTCCGATATTTTCAGTAGCTGCTAACTTATTTGTAATGAAATCCTGATAGTGAAACATATCAACGGAAACCACTTTTAATAAATAATCGAATGTCCCGGCAGTATGATAACATTCCATCACTTCATCCATTTTAGAAATTGCCAGTTCGAATTTTTTTAATAATGGTTTGGAATGAACTTGTAATGAAACACTGCAATAAACTACCAAATTCTTTCCGATCTTTTCTTTGTTCAATAGCGCCACATATTTTTCGATCACACCGGTCCGCTCCATTCTTTTGATGCGCTCATATGTCGGGGTTACTGACAAACCAATTTCATCAGCAATCTGTTTTGTATTTAATGAAGAATCTATCTGCAAAAGATGTAAAATGCTTTTGTCTAATTTATCGAGTTTTTCCATGTAGATTTTTTTTCTGTTTTTGTCAGCAATAACGACTTTTATAGACTATATAGCTATATTTACACACAAATATAGATTTATTTTCCAAAGATTGACACATATTCAGAAATATAGAATAGGTAGCCTACCTTTATGTTAAATCCAAATCTCCCTATAATGGCAAAAGTAATTTCAAAAACAAAAATAAAAATGCGTCCCGAAAGCTTAATGATGAGCTACGGATACAAACCTGAACTTTCTGAAGGTGCAGTTAAATGTCCGATATTTCAAACATCAACATTCGTTTTTCAGACAGCGGAAGAAGGGAAATCATTTTTCGAAGTAGCTTATGGAAAAAGAGCCCTTCGCCCAAAAGAAGTAACCGGTCTAATTTATAGTCGCATCAACAATCCCGATCTTGAAATTCTTGAAAACAGATTATGTCTTTGGGATGAAGCGGAAGACGGAGCGGTATTTGAAAGTGGAATGGCTGCCATCAGTACTACCGTTTTGGAATTATTAAAACCAGGAGACCTGCTATTACACAGCGAACCTATCTATGGCGGATCAGATCATTTCTTTAAACATATCCTTGCAAAATTTGGAATTCATAGTGTGGGATTTATGCCGAATCAATCGAAGGAAGAAATTGTAACTATTATAAAGTCAACGGGAAAAGCAGAAAACCTCGCAATGATATTTATTGAAAGTCCTGCCAATCCAACAAATGACCTTATCGATATGAAAATGTGTGTAGAAATTGCCAAACAATTTTCTACCAAAGACAAAAAAGTAATTACCGCAATTGACAATACCTTTTTGGGTCCTGTTTTTTCACACCCGATAAAACATGGTTTCGACCTTGTATTATATTCTGCAACAAAATATATTGGTGGTCACAGCGATGTGATCGCAGGAGCATGTGTAGGTTCTAGTATTCTGATGAAACGCATCAAATCATTCCGAAGTATCATGGGCACAATGGCTTCTCCTAACACGGGTTGGTTGTTAATGCGTAGTTTAGAAACGTTGAAAATGAGAATGACCCTGCAAGCGGAGAACGCTATGAGAATTGCAGATTGGTTAGACAAACATCCGAAAGTTGAAAAAGTTTATTATCTCGGATTATTAAAAAAAGGAGATAAACAATATCCTATCTATAAACAACAATGCTTGTCGCCGGGAGCGATGATCAGCTTTGATGTAAAAGGCGGTGAGAAAAAAGCTTTCAAAGTATTGAACGCATTAAAACTTATCAAATTGGCGGTAAGTTTAGGAAGTACCGAGTCATTAGCAGAACACCCCTATTCAATGACGCATTCACCTGTGAACGATGAACTAAAAATGAAAATGAACCTGACAGAAAAAATGATACGTCTTTCTGTTGGTGTAGAATATTATGAAGACATCATCGCTGATATTGAGCAGGCCTTGAAAAAAATTTAAAATAATTTTGAAAAATACCCAACATTGAGAAGAACGAAACAATCTCATTAACATGCATCAGTTAAGAGCTTTTTTCGTTCTTCTCAATAATCAATAAAATTTTGTTGTCCTTGAATTCTTGCACAACAAAATAATCTTAACTCAAAAGTTTGAAAACGAAAATTTACGGGAAACTATTTTAACTTTTCAGTTCATTCAATGCCAGCCAAGCCATCAATCCAACACCTATCTCTAAGGCTTGTTCATCAATATCGAAAGTTGCAGTGTGGACGCCGCTGGTGATTCCTTTTGAAATATTACCAGTTCCCAAACGATAAAAACAGGAAGGGACTTCTTGCGAATAAAAAGCAAAATCTTCCGCAGTCATTCTCAAAGGAAGTTCTTCAACATTCTCTTTTCCCAAATATTCTTCAGCTGCAGTTCGCGCTTTATTTGTAACTATTTCATCATTTACTAAAACAGGATAACCGTGTTCAATAATAAAATCACATGTCCCACCCATTTTCTTTGCGACCGACTCGGCAAGCATTTTCATTTTAATATGCGCTTCCTTTCTCCACCCTTCATCCATTGTCCTGAAAGTCCCCTCCAGTTTAACTTCTTGGGGAATCACATTTGTTGCTCCATTGCCAATGATCTTTCCAAAGGCCAATACTGTTGGAGTTTTTTGCTCTTTTTTCATAAAGGCCTCATTCAATTCCATCATTATTGCAGATGCTATCAACAGAGGATTATTATATTCTGAAGGCATTGCAGCATGTCCGCCTTTGCCGTTCACAGTTACATAGATCTCATCCGTGCTCGCCATATACATTCCCGATCTGAAACCTACTTTTCCAACTTCCATACTCGGAAAAACATGTTGTGCAAAAAGACTCCCCGGTTTTGGATTTTCAAGAACACCTTCTTTGATCATCAAGGATGCACCACCAGGTAATTTTTCTTCACCGGGTTGAAAAATTAATTTTATTGTTCCTTCGAATTCATTTTTCAGTTCATTCAAGATCTTAGCAACACCCAGTAATGATGCACTATGAACATCATGTCCGCAGGCATGCATTACTCCTTCATTTTTTGATCTATAGTCACAGGTATTTTTTTCAATGATCGGCAATGCATCCATATCACCTCGCAAGGCAACACACCTCACCCCAGCCCTCTCCAAAGTAGAGGGAGAAGATTTCATTCCTTCTATGAGTGCTACAATCCCGGTTTTTACCATTCCTTGTTTAAATGGAATGTTGTATTCTTTTAATTTGGATGCAATGTAATCGGATGTATTATATTCTTCGAACGACAACTCCGGATTTGCATGCAAATGCCTGCGAATAGTGATTATCTCTGAAAGAGCATTTTTTGTGAGGGATTTTATTTTTTGTTTCAATTATGAAAACAATTTGTTATAGTTAATTTTTAAAAAGTCTTTTATAATTTGAGTATCACTATCACTAAAAAGGTAAGTGGATAATCGAAAATTTTAAAAATTTGGTTTTTTAATGTATACCAAAAAGGCACCAAATTAAAAACCTAAAT
>JAPLDC010000255.1 GCA_026391935.1 Bacteroidota bacterium
GAAACATCACAGAAAAGGATGTAAAAATATTGTATTGCCACTTGACCTTTCTAAAGAAACCCGTGAAAAAGTTACAAAAGCGATTGAACTTTCGAAATTATTTGGAGGTGCAGCCATTCGTGTAGTTTCTGTACTTTTTACTACAGATGAATTTATTGTAAATCGCTTAACGCGTCAGTTAGGACAGGTAAAAGCTTTTTTGGAAAAAGAAGAAATTGAATGTACTGCGGAAATAATCAAGGGAATAAAAGGCAAAGAAACTCTGGCTGGTAATATTCTGGAATATGCCACAAAAGTAGAAGGAGATCTAATTATGATTATGACACAGCAGGAGGTGGATTTTACAGAATATTTTATTGGATCATCCGCTCAAGAAATTATTTATCATTCAACGATACCGGTACTAAGTATTAGACCATTACCAAAAAAAGACACAACACTCTTTCCTAATCCATATTAAATCTCTAAAAAAAACCATATGAAACCATTTAATATTCAGAAAATTTTAATACCGATTGATTTTTCAGAAACATCTATGCTTGCAATTGAGCACGCGGGATTTACTGCTCAGTTATTTAAGGCTGAATTAATACTTTTGCACGTCGTCGAAAAGCATTGGGAACAGTTCAGTATCATCGCTCCTGAATTACGTATTTCTGAACCGAGTGATTTGATAAATGCAATTGAAAAAAAATTAGCGGAAGTTGCTGCTGATATCCGTGCAAAATATGGAGTAAGATCTACAGCTATTACATCTTCAGGAAATATTTTCAATGAAATCCTTTCTATTTCAAAAGAAAATAATGTTGACCTGGTTGTCATGGGAACACATGGAACTTCTGGTGTTGTTGAATTTTTTATTGGTAGCAATACATTCAAAATGGTAACTGAATCTGAATGTCCAGTTATTTCTGTTCAGGCACAGGCACAAAAGTTAGGCTTTAAAGATATTTTGCTGCCAATTGATAATTCATCACATTCCCGTCAAAAAGTAAATCAAGCAATTGTAATAGCCAAACATTTTGCATCAAAAATTCATATTCTAGGGTTAGGTGATCCAAGTGATGAAACTGCGGGCAAAAAATTTGAGATCAAATTGGATCAGATTGAAGAATATATTAAAAAGTGTAATCTTCCCTTTTCACGAAAAACAGTTGATGCAAAGAATCAAGCAAAAACGACTTATGAATATGCAAAATCTATTAATGCCGATTTAATTGTTATCATGACAGATCAGGATGAGATCCTTACAGGTAGATTTATGGGTACATATGCGCAGCAGATTATCAACCATTCAAAGATTCCTGTGATGAGTATTCAGCCTGCAATTGCTGAATCTCCATGGGTTCATCCTTTTTAAATTATTGAATATAGAAAGCAGAAAAACGCCAATAGAAAATTCTATTGGCGTTTTTTTATAATCAAAAAATGAATTTAATTTTTAATAAATCGAGTGGAAGATTCTTTTCCTTCTTTCGAAATAGTCTTTATTAAATAAAAGCCTTTCGCAATAGGATCAAACTGAAAACTTTTTTGTGCTGTAGAATTGGAATAAACAATATTGCCGATCATATCATAAATAAAAAGCGAGGTGATATTATTGGAGGTAATGATATTTACAATATCACTACTTGGATTTGGAAAAACTTGAATAAATGTATTTTCAATAATGCTTTTGTCAATTGAAATGATATTGGAGTAAAAGAAATCTCCATTAAAATCAACTTGTTTCAAACGGTAATAATTTAATCCATCCAATGGATTTGCATCATAATATTCATAATTCTTAATAGAAGTAGAGTTTCCTGCTCCATCAATAGTTGCGATCTTGTAAAATTCTATTCCATCACTGCTTCTTTCAAGATCGAAGAAATCATTATTTGTCTCCGTTGCAGTTACCCAGTTCAGTTGATTGCCATTAGCCAAAGAATATCCTGTAAATGAAAGAAGCTCTATAGGAAGAGGGTTAACGGAAGTAGGTCCTGAAAAAGTAAAAGGCATTATCGTTCCGGTTGTAAATGTATTCGTAATATTCGAAGTAATATTTCCTGTAATGCCCGAAATAATAATTCCGGTTGCCCCTCTGTCATTCCACATTCCTCCATCATATTCTGCCACATGCAAATTAGATGTAGTTGGAGATGGTATAGCACTACCAATAAATAAGGATGATGAATTATTCTCCCAATATAATTTTACTGTAGGTGTGGTTGTACCCGATACACGTGTTAAATCCCAATATTCTCTGTAACTAACATGGTTGACACCGGGACCATTAGTATTGCTTACAACTTGATTAGTTACCCCAGGTCCAGTATAATCAAGTTTATGGTATTCTGCTGTAAAGGCGTCAGTAGCTGAAGCTGAAGTAGTGATGCTAATTCGAGCCCATTTAGAAGTAGCTGTGGGAGCAGCGTAAATGTCACCGGTGGGAAAAATGAAAGGAGTAGCAGAAAATCCAATTTTTTTAATTGGGCCGTCAACAAATTTTGTTGCAGAGCCTCCAGCAGGGCTTATTGTAGCCAAATTATCTACAATAATTAAATTTGATGAAGATGTGATAAGCCGGCCATTTGTCGCCCCACCAAAAAATAACATCCCTGTAGCGCTTGGCCCAGCTTGTATTGTGGTTGTTCGCGTTAATGTGACTCCTCCGACTGAAGGCGCAAGTGTATTTGCAATATTTAGTATACCTCCCGTTAATGTAGCAGGTAAGCCGTCTCCGGTAACTTGCGCTATAGCTCCGTTATAGGTGTAATTTGCATCAGAGGAAAACGTTTTTATTCCTGTTATTTGAACGCATCCTAATCCAGCAGTGGCAGAAACACCACCAGGGTGCTGTGTAATAAGAGTTGCAGAAGAAGCTAGATTAAATGATCCGGCACCGGTTGTTGCATCAGTAATAGCATTGGTTGTAAGGTCTAAAGTAGCATCAGAAAATACGGTCATTTGTCCTGAAACCTTTAATGTGCCTAAAGCGATGACTTTCAATTCGCTACCGGAAATATTTACGATGTTGTCATATACATTAAATGACGTTCCCGAATTTACAATAAATGTATTTGCAGCAGGAATAGAGCAAATAGCAGAAGGATCACTATCCTGAATAATGTTAAAATCGATTGTTCCTGAAAAACCATAAGTACTTTGAAGTGTTTGAGTGTATGCACTTGTTCCGTCAATGTTAATAGTTGCAATCGCAGCTGGAACGATAGAAGTTCTTTTAAAAGATGCGGCAGCAGAAGTATGTATGAAATTTTTGGCAACATTTATTGTTCCTGTTCCTCCTCCGCCAGTTCGTGTAGCAGAAGTAAGATCAAATGTCCCATCAGAAACCGTGAAACTACCTTCTATATCTAATAATCCATTGGCGTCTGTTCCTGAACCAGAGCTAGAACAAAGATTGAAGGAAGTTGATGCTCCGCTCATTGTAAAGTCTAATGAAACTGTAATAGTTCCATTCCCGCCTCCTGAGGTTACAGAACTAGAAGTAACATTTATTGTTCCACCAGAAATAGTGCAATTGCCAATAACTGCAATTAATCCATTTGAACCTAATGAATTTATTCCAGTGCTTGTGTTTAAATTTAGGTTCCCCCCGGAAATATTCAAATCACCTGTAATATTTATTGTTCCATTTCCTCCATCAGAAGTAACATTTCCAGGGGTAAGATTAAGAGTACCTCCGGTTACGGAAAATCCTGCATTTGCATTTATTGTTGCATTACATCCTGTTGTTACTGCGTTAGAAGTAGAACCATTTATTGTTCCTCCAGATAGGGTAATTAATCCTCCACTAGTTACGATCCCATTACCTCCACCAACAGTCCTTGTGCTAGAGCATAAATTTAATGTTCCACCTGATATTGTCAAGGTGCCCGTTACATTGAGATTTCCATTTCCACCGCTTCCATTACCAGTACTTGTCGATAAATTTACGATTGCCGTATTGGAAATAGTCATATTCCCTCCAGATGTAAATGTTCCTGAACCTTGCCCACTTGATATACTCGGACTATTACTTAAAGTTAATGTACCTCCTGAAATTGATGTTGTTGAACCAACAGTAATATCTCCATTTCCATTAGCAGCAGCTGATCCACTTGTGTTTTCTGCAATAATAACAGTTCCCCCAGTTTGAGTATATGTTCCAATTATATTAATTGAAATGTTAGATTGGTTACTTCCAACTGGACCAATTGTTCCAACAAGCGTTCCTCCAGAAATAGAAAAATTTCTCCCTATGGAAGGCGGTGCTAATAAGCTGCTAGTTTTTAGCACGAGTCTTCCTCCAAGTGTTCCTGTACTTAATAAAGTGAAATCAGAGCCTACAGGAGTACCCTTAAAAAGTCCTGCCAAATTAATGTCTCCAGCTAATTGTCCTGTAGTGTTCCATATGAAATTTCCGAAATTTTGATTGATGCCAATTGGACCAGAACTAGGACTCAAACAGGCGTCAATTTCACAGGTAGAAGTTAAGTCCCAAGTTGCCGTCGGAATTGTTCCAACGGAAGAAATGAAATTATGTTTATAAAAGCTACCAGCAAGATTATTAAGTATTCCTGTGGTATTAATTGTTCCAGAGTTTGTAATAGTACCATTATTTGAAATTGTTTTACTATTATTTATTGTTAAAGTCCCAATGTTATTTATCGTACCAGTTGAAGAATTGGTAAATGTCCCAGCTTGAGTTATTGTTGCTCCGGTAGCATTATTTAAAGTTAACGAATTAGTAAAAGTACCATTATTAGTAAAAGTTGAATTATTAAGAATAGTACCATTGTTGAGAATTGTTTTTGCTGCAGCATTTGTAAAAGCACCATTAACAGTAATAATACCAATGGGGTTATTAGTAAGTGAAGTAACACTATTTGTTAGCGTTGCTCCTGAATTAATTATAATGCTTGCAGAATTTGATAATACGGAATTAATGGTCACTGTGTGTGCTGATTGAATTGTAATAATTCCGCTTGCAGCAGAAGGAATAATAGTTGCTGCACTCCAGGAACCAGCTGTAACACATTGTTGCCATGTAGAAAGGTTATTCCAGTTTCCTGTAGTTAGAGATTGGTAATCACCAACACTTTGCCCAAGGGAACTTGAAGAAAGTAAAACTAAAAAGCATATTACAAACAGAAGCTTTTTCGATTT
>JAPLDC010000288.1 GCA_026391935.1 Bacteroidota bacterium
AAATCGCCATTGATATTTTCAATTACGGTTCTTACTTTTACCAAAGGGTATTCTCCATAGGCATCCGGTTCCTTGGAAACAACCATTATTCGTAATGAATCTACATTCTTTAAATCAACCTTAAATTTATTATAGTCAAATGAAAACTCCTTTCCAAAAAAATCGAATCTACCTGCATGAACAATACCTTCAAAAGTAAAATTTCGATTTTTCTTTAAAATTATTTTTTGTTCGGCAGGGAAGATTACCACATTTTGAGAGTCACTCATATAAATTTGTCGGACTCCCATTATAGTCATATCGAAATTTAAAAGATTAACAGAAGCATTATTCGAACCCCTAACAATAGAGGGGAACTGAATCACGTCATAATCAACACGTGCAGCACGAGCATTGATATATGTAAAAAGTTTTTCATTTACATGTACTTCATCGTCTTCTGGATCATATGAAATAAACCCCATTGTTGATAAACGAACTAAGCTTGGGCGTACATCATTTGGAGAAAATTTTAAAAACTTAGCATATTGATCGCCTTGAAAATCACGAATATCTCCAATTTTTTTTATGTAATCTCGTAATTGAATAAGTGGGTTGATTTGATCAATACCCTGAAGTTTGTCATACCTGTCTGTACGGAAATAGGAAGAAGATTCGAACAAGGCATCTTCTTGTGAATTCCCAACTAACATTCCCAAATCGATCTTTGGTTCATCGATCTTCCATGTCCGCTCTTCAAAATACATATCAACATTGTGAAATGTATTCAAAAAAGGAGATTTTGAAACACCGTTGCTAGTCAGCTGTTAGTTTATCTTTTGTAATTCCGATTAATTTAGAGCCAACTATCAAAAAAACTTTACCTTCTCGATGGAAAATTAATTTTGCATCCTCTTCTTTACTGCCAGAGCCAAGAACCTTTGGACCACGTTGTGAAAATCCACCGTCATAATCTATATCTTTTGAAATATTAGGAATCAACATTCGTTTACTGTATGAATCGAAACGTGGATAAGAAATATTTCCTTCTTTTTCTGAAACAATTTTTTCAGAAAGGGTCCCTAATAAAGGGTTTTGAAAATAATTTTTATTATAAAACAAAACAGAATCAGCCGTAAATCCACTTGTTTTAAGCGTTATTTGATATTTTTTCAATTCAGCCCAAACAACATTATCTTCAATTCCCCCGCGAATCCAATTTACCTTCCCTCCTTCTCCAATGAATACCCCTTTGTATGGGTAATAGACACCTCTAGTGTTGTAAATAATTCCTGTGTCATTTTGGTTGTTGGCAATTCGTAAATTTAAATTTGGAAAAATAACTTTAGGAACACTGTCGTATTCAAAAATGTATTTATTGGTGTTTGAGCCATATCGGATCACTGAAGAATTATAAAATGAATTAGTGGAAAAAAGGTTGTCGCTCATTTCCAGATAATCAGAAAAGTTCTTAATTATTTTTCCGTTCAATATTTTATTGATACACTCCTGCCACATTAAGAAGTTATCCTCGCTTTGATTAGAATTTATGAAATTTTTTACAGAAGACAAATAACTTTTGTATTCAGGAAGAATACGCATCTTCTTTTTTATCATCAGGTTGCAAGATGATACAATCGATTTTTTTAGATTTTCATTACACTTTGGATTATTCCAAGCTAAAGCAAAATCTTGCATAAAATTAGCCACCTCTTTTTTCTCCATATTTGTGGCCTCAAACATAGATAAAACCTCATTCAAAAAGGCAACAGGTTCTTCAGAAAATTGTTTTACAGGGTTAATCTGAGCCGAAGAACTTTTTGAAAAAGTAATTGCTGATAAAAAAAGTAAACTGTAAATAAATCTTTTCATTTTATAACTAATAAACGAAATGTAATGCAGCCCATTTGTTGCTGATATATCTTTCTTCATATTTGAAGCCAAGACCTTCCGCTTTTTCTCTTATCTCTTTTATATCGGTTTCAAAAAAGCCACTTAATACTAAATTGCCATTTTTTTTAAGCACTTTTTTATAAATTGACATGTCGGCCAACAATACATTCTTATTGATATTCGCTAATATAGTATGAAATATTTTTCCTTCCAAAATTTGTGCGTTCCCTTTATGAACAAGAGTATTGTTGATATTATTTTTTGATAAATTTTCGATTGTGTTTTCAAAGCTCCAATCATCTATATCGATTGCTGTAATAGGGTTTGCACCCAACATTGAAGCTGCAATAGCAAGTACTCCGGTTCCGCACCCCATATCTAAAAGCGATTTATTTTTAACATTTAATAACATTAATATTTGGATCATAAGCTGAGTTGTATCATGGTGTCCTGTTCCAAATGACATTTTCGGTTCGATAATAATATCTAATAAATAGCCCTGCTTTTTTTCATGGAATGGAGCTCTTATATAACATTTTCCAACAACGTCGATAGGATGAAAATTACTTTCCCATTCTTTATTCCAATTTTGTTTAGGAATAATTTTGGAAGAAAAAGCTATTATAAAAAGATCCTGAAAATCCCCAATTGTAAGTTCTACCTCTTCTTCAGAATATTCTTCTTCTTGGATATATGCTAAAAATCCTAAGTCTGTTTCAACAAAACTTTCAAATCCTAGTTCGGAAAGTCGTGCAATTAAGACATCTGAACCTTGATCTCTGGGTTCAATAGAAATTGCTACTTCTATGTAGTTCATATTTTTAATTTCAAATGATTTTTATCAAATACTTCGACTCCGCTCAGCGGAACAGATATATTGTAAGGCTGAGCGGAGTCTAGGACTATTTTAATTATTTATTAAGCTCAATTTATAGTTCTAAAGAATCTGAATTATTTTAAAATGAGTTGATTATTGAAACTAAATCTGTTGCCTTAAGAGAAGCCCCCCCAATTAAGCCACCATCAATATCTATACATGAAAATAATTCTTTTGCATTATTTGCATTGCAACTTCCGCCATAAAGAATGGGGATCATTTGGGAGATTTCTTTTCCGTATTTTTTATTAATCTCTGTCCTGATAAAATTGTGAACACCTTGTGCTTGATGACTTGTTGCTGTAATGCCTGTTCCTATTGCCCAAATAGGCTCGTAAGCAATTATAATATCCGTGATAGCAGCAGCCGAGAAGCCAAAAAGGCTTTCTTCTAATTGTTGCTTCACATAATTCTTTTGCTCGTTCTTGTT
>JAPLDC010000269.1 GCA_026391935.1 Bacteroidota bacterium
TTGTAAAACAATTAACAAAAGGCAATTGGATGATCACCGACTTTGCAGGTTTTGACGCGAAAGGAACAAAAGCATATTATACTTCAACAACTGAAAGTGGAATTACGAGAAATTTTTATTCAGTAGAAATAAAATCGGGAAAAATAACACGACTCACTACTGGCGATGGAACGCATACTTGTATGCTGAGTAGTAATGGGAATTATATCATCGACAATTTTCAAAGCACAACCATTCCACGCAATATTAACATCATCGCTACAACCGGAAAAAAGTCTAAAAATATATTTACAGCAAAAAACCCTTTAAATGAATACAAACTGGGGGAAATGAGTTTATTTAAACTAAAAAGTGAAAATGGTGACGATCTGTTTTGCAGATTATTTAAACCTGTTGACTTCGATTCAACAAAAAAATATCCGGTGATCGTTTATTTATATAATGGCCCTGGCGTTCAAATGATCAATAACACCTGGAATGGTGGTGGAGATCTATGGTTTCAATACATGGCTGAGCATGGATTTGTCGTTTTCACAATCGATGGACGTGGAAGCAGCAATCGCGGGTTAGCCTTTGAGCAAGCTATTTTTCGGCATGTAGGCGTTGTAGAGATGAAAGACCAAATGGTTGGTGTTAACTTTTTAAAGTCACAGAAATATGTGGATGCCGGCAGAATGGGCTTATTCGGTTGGAGTTACGGTGGATTCATGACAACAAGTATCATGACGCGTTATCCTGATGTGTTCAAAGCAGCTGTTGCAGGAGGACCTGTAATCGATTGGAGTTATTACGAAGTAATGTATACAGAACGTTATATGGATACTCCACAATCAAATCCGGAAGGTTATAAAGAAGCGAGAGTCATTAATTATATTGATAATTTAAAAGGGAAATTATTATTGATTCATGGTGCACAGGATAATGTCGTTGTTTGGGAAAACAGCATGCAATTCATAAAAGCGTGTGTTGACAAAGGTAAACAAGTTGATTATTTTGTTTATCCGGGACACGAACACAATGTCATCGGAAAAGACAGACAGCACTTGTATCAAAAAGTAACCGATTATTTCATGCAAAATTTATAAAATAAACTATTATGGAAAATAGTGAGGGACAACTAATTCATAAAGGAGAATTTAATTCGGTATTAAAAATTTACATATTATTATATGTCGGATTTATACTTATTGTTTCGATAATAGGAATTCCTTTAGCTATTGCATGGTTTTGCGGGATCGGACAATGGTATTCGCGGCACTACTTCGATAAACTAGAATGTACATTGACAAATAAAAATTTAAAGTTCAAGAAAGGAATAATTGTTCAGTTCGAAAAAACAATCCCACTCGAAAACATTCAAGATATGTCATTTATTGAAGGGCCATTGTTAAGACATTTTAATTTGTGTGTTCTAAAAATTGAAACTGCTGGCGGCTCTGCAAATACAGCCAACCAAATGAGTTTGGTTGGAATAAAAGACGCTCCCACATTCCGTTTAAAAGTTTTAGAACAACGAACACTTCTAAAAAACAACCAAAGCAACCAAACTGATAATAATGTATTGGTGGAAATTAAAGAAAGCTTACTAAGAATTGAAGGGATTCTTAAAGAAAATAAAAAATAGCAGAATTTATTTTCATTGCAATTTGCTAAAGAGTCATTTCTCTAATCTGAGGATAGTCATTATATAGCACTTTGAATAAAACAATCCAGATAAACGGATTTGTAACAGTCCTATAACATCCTCCCTTTTGTTAATTCTACTAATCAGTTTAAAAACTCTATTTAGAATTCTTAAACTGACCTTTGCTTTTACGGATATTTACTGCTACTATCTTATATTCGGGGCACAAAGCCTCCGAATCGTGTTCATCACTGGTAATGATATTTAGCATTACTTCAGGGAAGTGAAATGTTGTACTCAAAATTCCAGGTTTTACTTCAGCAGTAATTTTTGCTTTGATATCTACTTTCCCTCTGGGTGATTCTACACAAACCATATCGCCATCATTGATCAAATTCTTTTGGGCATCCACAGCATTAATTAATAAAACATCCTCTGTAAGAATTTTCACATTGCCAGTCCTTCTGGTCATTGTTCCAGAATTATAATGTTCTAATTCTCTATTAGTAGTTATTATATAAGGATACTCCTTTCCATTTTTATTTATCTCTTCACTTTCCTTAAAATCAAAATAATGAAATTTGCCCTTTCCTCTGTGGAAATTTTTAAGGTGCAATATTTTAGTATCGGAGCCGCTTTTTCTTACCGGCCACTGTTTTCCATTATCACCAAGCTTCTCCCATTTAACACCTGCAAAAAATGGAACGACCTGTGAAATTTCATCCAACATAGTATCAGGTTTGTATTCTGCTTGTGCATACCCCATTTTATTCATGATCTCAACCATGATCTGTCCATCGCTTTTTGTTCCTTCTAAAGGCTCAACAACTTTTTGAACACGTTGAATTCTTCTTTCGCCATTTGTATAGGTCCCACTTTTCTCGAGGAAAGTCGCACCCGGCAAAATCACAGTTGCATATTTTGCCGTTTCAGTTAAAAATATTTCTTGCAGAACAAGAAGCTCCAAATTTTCCATTGCTGCAATTACTTTGTTGGTGTTAGGATCCGTTTGCACAACATCCTCGCCCATCAGCCATAGTGCTTTTAATTTTCCTTCAATGGAAGCTTCGAACATTTCAGGTATTTTCAATCCTTTACCAAGCGGTACGGGTGTTTTATAAAAACCTTCATATTGTTTATTCACTTCAGGATCGTAAGCATTCATATAACCAGCACCAAGATGCGGTTGACAACCCATATCCGCAGCTCCCTGAACATTATTTTGTCCGCGTAAAGGATTTACACCGCAACCTTTTTTACCAATATGCCCGAGCACCATTTGCAGGTTCGCGATAGTTTTAACATTATCAGTTCCTGTTGTATGTTCGGTTATTCCAAGACAATAAATGACATTAACTTTTTTTGCCTCTCCTAACATTCTGGCAACTTTGCGCATGGTTTCTTCAGGCACTCCGCAAATTTTTGAAGCAACTTCAACAGGATATTCTTTTACCCATTCTTTCAGCTCTTCAGGATTCTCGGTATTGTTAATCATGAATTCTTCGTCATGCCAACCATTCTTGATGATCTCATTGATCAGTCCATTTAAAAAAGGAACATCAGTACCAACGCTCAATGGAACATGAAGATCTGACCAATGTGCGATGTCAACTTTTCTAGGATCACAAACAATCATCTTCGCACCTTTTTGAACAGCTTGTTTCACATAATAGGAAACAACAGGATGCGCCTCAGTCATATTTGAGCCAAT
>JAPLDC010000190.1 GCA_026391935.1 Bacteroidota bacterium
TTTGATGTTCTGAAGCCTCTACCACCTGATAACCTAAAAGTAGTTGATTTTGTTGCATTGAAACGTAAATGTAAACGTGGTGTATATTGTATTCCATACATATTATGGTAATCTGCGCGGCCACCAATAACGATAGAAAAATTATCAGGGTGTGTATAAGTATAATCTGCAAATACTCCGGGAACACTTTCTGTTCTGGCAAAAGACGAGTCGTTGTACTTTTCTGAATAATCATCTAACATATAGCTTGCACCCAATTTGTATTTGTGATCTGTATTGTTGATGAAGTTTGCATAAATGATATTTGCATAAAAATTTTTTTGTACTCCGTTGTATTTTCTTACTCCAAAATACATTTCTTGTTGTTGCCATTTTCCTGAAGTTTGAATGCCAATACTCTTTAATGGTCTTGAAGGAAACATGAATCCGGTTTTCGTAAAATATTCCAAAGCAGTAGTATTGATACCTATACCATAAGCACTTGTGCTGTCATGATCTCTGGTGTAATTGAAATTTGTTTGTCCTCCTTGACGCATTTCATAAAGTGCTTTTATTCCAAACTGCTGTTCGAAATTTTTCTGATTATGATAATCCCATCGGTTAAAAATATTGTATTGACGTGTTAATGGCATATCTAAAAAACCATCTTTATTTGCATCATTCTTCATGCTCATATCACTCAGATGGGTAAATAGAAGTGTTGTCCATTTTGTATTAAATTTTTTTGCTAAATGGACATTTATTTCATCCCGCCCTTTTTCATTTGCATACAAATTAATAAACAAACGTTTTTTCTGATTTTGTGGTTTTAAAAACTCAAGATTGATTTGTCCTGAAATACTTTCATATCCATTCACTACAGATCCTGTTCCTTTGGTAACTAAGATATTATCGATCCATGTTCCTGGAATATAATTTAAACCATAAGCCGCTGACAATCCTCTTAACATTGGCATATTCTCAGATAACACTTGTGTATACACACCATCAAGTCCAAGCATTTGAATTTTTTTTGCTCCAGATACTGCATCGGTAAATGCGACATCAACAGAGGCATTCGTGCTAAAACTTTCCGAAAGGTTACAGCAGGCTGCTTTAAGCAATTCCTTCCCACTAATTACTTCAGAATTGATTGGGTTAAAAGTTGAATACATTGTGGAATTTTGTTTCGCTTCAATATTGACAGTTTTTAAAGTGATGCTGCTTTTTAATACAACTTTTATATTCGATTGATCTGGTTTTTCAATTGTCATAGTGTCGCTCATAAAACCAATCATGCTGATAATTAATTTGGAGGGAACCGCTTCAGGGTTTGGAACTTGAAATTTGCCATTAATATCTGTTGAAGTACCAATGGATGTTCCTTTCCAATATACATTTGCACCTGGAAGAATTTCATTTAACCCTTTATCATTTATTCCAAATACAGTTCCTTCAATATTTTGAGCATTAGATCTCAAAATAGTAATAAACAGGATTCCAAGAAGGATGATATATTTATAATATAGTTTTTTCATTATTTAATTTTTAATCGCCATTTGCTGATTTCAAAAATTCCTTGATTAAAACGATTTCTTTGGAAGATATATTTGCCCTGACTTTCATATGCATGGCAACAGTTTCCCATTTTTCATCTGTATATGTTGTTGGGTCAGGTGTGTTATGACAGCGGCCACAATTTTCTCCCCAAAGTTGAGCTCCGCTTTTTTCTATTATTAGCTCATTTTTTGTTTTGCAACTATGAATAATAAATGCAAGCGCAAAGCAAATTGTTAGCATCACGAATTTTCTATTTAAAAACCTACAGCCCATTGTAACATTATATTATTTGTATACCCTTTTTTTGCAGTTGAAATCTGCTGGTATCCTATTTTCAGGATATTTTGCCAATTAAATGAATAATTTAATCCGGCTGTGAGTTCATAGGTTGTCTCGTACCATAAAGAACCAATTGGCAATTGTAAGGTCCCTCCATGCAGAAATATTCCTGATCTTTTTAGGATGTAATTGTCAACTAATATTGGTTTAAAGGATAGCATTACAAATCCAATTTCACTCTTATTTGAATAAGAATAATCAATTTCAGTAATTCCACTTGGACTAGTTTTTATAAAATTATTAGTTCCAATATCCGTGTAATTTACTTGTGCTTTAATATCAATCTTACCTTTCAGTCGGGCAAGAATTTTTTCAATTGTAAGATCAACAGCATACATATTCCCAATGTAATATTTTGATTGTTCGCCAGATGGATGTGTGTGTGTTACAGCTGTTCCATGGTAATGTTCGCCAACTTCCAATTGCATCCATTTATAGGAAAGTCCCAGTTCTACAGAAGGGTTTTTAAAAGGTAAAATTCCTACTCGAGCGCCAAAACCAATTTTTTCATTGAACTTTTCTCTCAGATCAATGTGGAAAATAATTTTACCTGCATTTTTTACATTTTCACTCCCTCCATCTATTTTCGGACTCAGAGATGCATACATAGCATATGTAAAATGTTTGGAACCTACTTTATAACAAACACCTAACTCTGATTCAGGTGAATATCCTTCATGTGCGAATCCCAAAGGTGTATTTGGAGCATTATTTATCCAAAATGGGTGATAGCGTTCTGAATAAATTCCGAACGGACTAAGAAATTTTCCTATTTGTATCGTGCCCAATTTATTCGTGGAGTAGCATAAATTTGCATATCCAATTTCTCCACTTAACATTCCATGATCCATCATAAAATCGAATTCACTTTCAATAAATAACCGAGGTGTGAGCTTCCATAGTATGATTGGAGCCAAACCAATTGGAAGGGATGTAGATTCCATTCCAGTGCTGTCTTTTAGAGATTTATTTAAATGTACATCGACTCCACAATAACCGTTTCCCGAAAATACAATTCGGGAGAATTTAAAGTTTTCTTTTTTGGCGATGGTGTCATTATTTATTGCTTCTCCTTTTTCAAATATTAAAAAAGAAAAAATAATTATCCATATGCAGTAGTTACTTCTTCGAATCATTTTTAGCGGTCTGTTTATTATTATTTTTCCCAAGTTCCCTGACATACATTAATAGATATAATCTTGATTCAAAAGGCAGTGCTTTGAAAGTTGGCATAGGTGCTTTTCCAAGAGTGATTTTAAAAAAAAGGGTGGAATCACTTTGTATTTGTAATTTTTCGGAACTGATGTCAAAGGGTCTTGGATTTAGATAAATGCCAGCATATCCATCTCCTTTTCCTAAAGCACCGTGACACAACAAACAGTTTTGTTCAAATAATAATTTCCCTTTTTTAATTTTTTCAATTGGTGAAATTGTAACCAAGGTATCTTTCTGTTCTTTTTCAAACCTCTTAGCAAAGTAAGTGGAGGGGGGTGAAAATAGATATCCTAATGGAAGAAGAAAAAATAGTAATCTATATAGCATGATTAAAATATTGTATTTGGCGAATCCTAAAAACAATTTCTTTTATTGGTTCTAATGGCTGATGCTATCAGTCTTCTCTACTTTTTCCAGATCCATTCCACAGTCCGGGCATTGTCCGGGCTTGTCACTTTTTACATCTGAATGCATTGGACAGCTATATATATTAGCAGGCTGGGTTGCATTTTCAGTTGCGTCCTTCTTTGCTCCACTGTTACACGAAAAAATAATTAAGGTAGCAAGCATGAGACTTGACAAAATGATTTTTGTTTTCATTTGGATACTATTTTATGATTAATAAATATTGAAATTGAAAAAATATGTTTGCAATTATTTCCTCAATGGGAAATCAGAAATCATTGTCATGAACATATGCAAAAGCATAGAATTCCTATCACTAAAAAATTAGTAGGGGAATGACAAAAAGGGGAGTTTTAAATGATCAATACGCGATATTGCAGATATATCGGATCCTGGTAGATATCAGGTGGTGCGTGGATTCTTGAAATGTTTTTCGCTTCAATGATAGTTGCAACATTGAAGTTGATTTGAGTAAAACAAGCTTCAATAACTTTAAAACTTGTTGCAGGAGCCTTTATGCTTGTTGAGGAATGTTGGTTCTCGTTTATTTTTAATACGGAGGTTTTGTTTTTACAACAGTTTTTCTTTGTCATTTTCTTTTTTCCACAACAATTATCGTGGTTGCTAACAAATGCAAGAGAGATGCTGCTAATCTTTCCTCCGCAATAATGGAGATTAAAAGCCAAGCCTGATGCTACAACCAGGTAAACGAATGTTAAGAATAAAATAAGTGACTTTTTCAATTTCAAACTTTATAATAGTATAAAGGTAAATCTAATTATTGAAAAAGACAAATTGAAGAATTTGTATCAGAATTTGAAACAAATTCTGATACAACATGTTTTGTTAATCTTTTAGAAATTAA
>JAPLDC010000514.1 GCA_026391935.1 Bacteroidota bacterium
TTTTCTAAAGCAACTGTTTCTAATGATGAATCATTTCGTTTCCACAAATAACCATTAGGCGCTTTAATGGGAGCATTTTTCGGCATTGTTTCTTCACTCTTATCATAAACGGCATTTAGTTCATCACCATAGATCTCCCGCAACGCTTTAACAAATTCATGCTTGATCAAATGTAAGCCGATGGAATGCGATTGAAAAACAGCAGTCCCATTATAATAATCTATAATAAACCCGGGCAAGCCGTCACCTTCTCCAAAACACAAACGATAACAGTTGGTAGATGGATTATTTGTTAAGTTTAATTGAAAACGGAAATCAAAGGCTTTTTGAATTTTACTTTTCCAGAAATTGTAATCAGGTGTAACTTGTATAAATGAGAACATGCGCACCGCAATTGATCCTATTTGGTAGTGACCCATTCCGAGAAATTCGTCCTGCACAGAATATACTTCAACAATATCACCTTCTTTAACATCTTCTCCAACATAGTCCGGTGGCAGACTGATCTTTTTTATCGCGCCGGAAAACACCCATGGGTGAAAACGCTTTACGCTATGGTCCTTCCCGTTCGCTAATATTACTTTGATAAATTGATCGTTCATAAAATGAGTTTATTTTTGGCAAAAGTACTAAAACTATCAGGTAGTTAGGCAAAGCAAATTGTTTTGGTTATACTTTAAATGCTCGTTATCGATCATCAATTGGATGGTATGGATAATTTTATCTTCATGTACATCAGTTATAGAATTAACAAGCATTTTTAATTCCATTGGATGAACTGTTAATAATTGTTTTATCTGATTGCTGATATTTTCATATTCATCGGTATGCAACACTTTTCTTTTTTCTTCTAAACATACATCACATTGACCGCAAGGATTTGTTTCTATTTCTCCAAAATAGGCGAGGAGCAGTTGGCTTCTGCATTTATGTGTACTTTCTGTATAATTTAAAACAGCATCCATTCTTTCAATGGCACGCTTTTTTAAGGAAGAAAAATTTTCTTTAGAGAGTGAAAGATCTTTTGCATCAACTCTTGGTAATGTAAAGGTCAGTTGTGGTAATTCAGTTTGAGGTGCGTAAATAATAATTTTATTCTGTTGCAAAAAATTAAGCCGATTAACAACTTCTTCTTGCTTAATATTCAATTTTTTTGCCAGATCAAATTCATTTATTTTCTCGAAATTATCAAACAAACCCGCATAATTCCTTAATAGCATTTTGATAAAAGTATCAAAAACAGGATTTGAGATCTGGAATTTATAAAGATCATCGCGATTAATCTCTAATTTTATTCGTGCAGGTTGATAAAAAGCATCCGAAAGCAATATATATCCTTCTCTTTCAATAAATTTCAAACTATTAAATACCGTTACTGCATGCAACTTATAATTATCACAAAATGCCGAGATATCAAAACTATAAGTACTGCCTAATCCCGAACCGGAAGGTATTTGATAAAAATTAGCTAATGCCTGGTATGTCTGACGTATTTCTTCCATCCCTGGAAAACTCGTTTCAACATTTCGTTTTAATTCGATCTTGTCACCATTGTTATATAACAAAATAGCAAAAGCCTTCCGTTCATCTCTACCTGCACGGCCGGCCTCCTGAAAATAGGCTTCAAGCGAATCCGGAAGATCAATATGTACCACAAAACGAACATCTGGTTTATCGATACCCATCCCAAATGCATTTGTACAAACTATTACCCGTGTATTATTGTTTATCCACTCACTTTGTTTTATATCACGTGTTTTAGCGTCCAATCCTGCATGATAAAAGTCTGCAGATATTTTATGACTTCTTAAATAACTTGCAATTTCTTGTGTTTTTTTACGATTTCTCACATAAACAATTCCAGTACCTTTTACATTATTCGCGATCTTAACCAGTCGTGCTAATTTATCTTCTTCATTCAAAAGAATGTATGCAACATTTTTTCTTTCAAAACTTTTTTGAATGACATTGTTTTTTTTAAAGCGTAACTTTTCCTGAATATCCAAAACAACTTCTTTTGTAGCAGTTGCTGTTAGGGCCAATACAGGAACGTTGGGTAGAAGATCACGGAGTTGTTCAATTTTTAAATAACTCGGACGGAAATCATAACCCCATTGTGAGATACAATGTGATTCATCAATTGCGATCAGATTAACATTCATTTTTTGTAAACGAACTTTTACGATCTCCGTCTCTAAACGTTCAGGGGATAAATAAAGAAACTTTATTTTGCCATGAACACAGTTATCCAAAGCAATATCTATTTCCCTTTTGTGCATTGCAGAAGTTATAGCAATCGCTTTAATTCCTTTATTGGTAAGGTTTTCTACCTGATCTTTCATTAAGGCGATCAAAGGAGAAACAACAATGCAAATACCTTCTTTGGCTAATCCCGGTACTTGAAAACAAATAGATTTTCCACCACCAGTTGGAAGTAAAGCCAGTGTGTCGTTTCCGCTTAATACAGAAACGATGATCTCTTCTTGTGAAGGACGGAAGGAGTGATAACCCCAATATTTTTCTAATATTTCGTGAATGATTGGCATCTCAGTTTACGAATTTACGAAAATATCGGGAGGAATTTTCGATCTGAACTTGCAACAGATTTTTGTAATTTATAGGTAACAATAAATGAATTCGAAATATAAAATTAAGCTTGAATATATTTAAGAGACTCATAAAATAAAATTACAGCATTTATTTTTTGGCAAATAATTTTTCGAGTGCAAACATCTCGTCTCTTAATCGTGCAGCTTCAGAAAAATCAAACTCTTTAGCGGCAACATCCATTGCTTTGCGGGTGCGGTTTATGGCTTTTTGAAGTTCATCCTTGCTCATATACTGAACAACAGGATCGGCTGCGTAATTAATTTTCTCGCTCTCAATATATGGTCGCGCAAGATTTCCTTTCGAATCAACGATCACCGTTGTCTGACCAAGAATAGAAGCTCTTGACTTATTCAAAGCCGTTGGAACAAGGTTATTTGAAAGGTTATAAGCAATTTGTTTTTGTCTTCTTCTTTCCGTTTCATCAATTGTCCGTTGCATGGAACCAGTGATCTTATCAGCATACATAATTACCTTTCCATTGATATTTCGGGCGGCACGACCTGCAGTTTGTGTCAATGCTCTGTCAGAACGTAAAAAACCTTCTTTATCCGCATCTAAAATAGCAACCAAAGAAACTTCCGGCAGATCCAATCCTTCTCTTAACAAGTTGATACCAATCAGTACATCAAATTTCCCTAAACGTAAATCACGCAATATTTCAACACGTTCAAGTGTATCAACATCCGAATGGATATAGCGACAACGGATCCCGATGTTGAGCATATATTTTTGCAATTCTTCTGACATCCGCTTTGTAAGTGTTGTGACAAGAATACGTTCGTCACGTTTACTCACTTTATCAATTTCTTCAAGAAGATCATCGATCTGATTGATACTCGGACGTACCTCTATAATTGGATCTAACAAACCGGTTGGACGAATTACCTGTTCAGCAACAATTCCTTCTGAACGCTGTAACTCATATTCAGCAGGAGTTGCACTTACATATATCACTTGATTAATTAACGTTTCAAACTCATCATACTTCAATGGGCGGTTATCCATCGCTGCAGGTAAACGAAATCCGAAATCAACCAGATTAACTTTGCGGGAACGGTCGCCACCATACA
>JAPLDC010000129.1 GCA_026391935.1 Bacteroidota bacterium
TAATTGCTTTGTTGTTTTTAAGAGGACCACAAACTGTTGGTGAATTGAATACCAATTCAGCAAGGTTGTATGAATTCGAATCATTGGAAGAAGTAAGCTTAGTATTGGATAAACTTTCTCATGCTGACACTCCTTATGTTAAACCGCTCTCAAAACGCCATGGACAAAAGGAAGCACGGTTTATACATTTATTTGGAGAAATGATTGAATTTGAAGAAGAAGATTTACCTGAAGAGCCTGCCAGAAAAAATGTGAATGAATTGGAAACGAGGTTGTCGATTGTTGAAAGTGAATTAGCAACAGTAAAGGAGTCTCTTGCAAAACTTATAAAAGAACTGATGGGATAGTTGTGGCGTTTTCGCTGCAAATTTGATATTTGAGGTAGCATTGTCCCAAAAAGAAGAGAGACAAGCTAAAAGGCTTGTCTCTCTAAGTACCCGGGATCGGACTTGAACCGATACAATCGCAATGATTACAGGATTTTAAGTCCTGCGTGTCTACCAATTCCACCACCTGGGCATTCCGGCATTCAATAAAAAGCCTCTCAACATGAGAGGCCTTCTCTTGGAGCGAAAGACGGGGTTCGAACCCGCGACCTCGACCTTGGCAAGGTCGCGCTCTACCAACTGAGCTACTTTCGCATTTTATTTCAAAATAAATGTCTAAAAAGCAATATTCTTCGACAATTCCCCATTTCTACTAATGGGATTGCAAAAGTAAGTATTTTTTTAATTCTGCAAAATATTTGGGCGAAAATCAGTTGAATTTAATTTTGTCTCATTTTAAGGTTTTTTGCCTATAAAACGTATATTTATGGAGTAATACTGGAAAAATGGTAAAAATGAATAAAGTAATGGCGGGGTATCACATGTTAATGATCCTGTCGCAGGTAGATGGCGATTTTGACGTTTCTGAAGGAAAAGTAATTGTGAAGTATCTGAAAAGTACCTTTCCTTTCAGGGTTGACTTGGATGGTGAAATGGCTATTTTAAGTTCCCTTCCTCGAGAAGATTATTTTATTCATTTTAATAATGCCATGAATGATTTTTATGAGGATTCTATTCCTCAGGAGCGGACCGATTTTTTGAATTTTGCTGTTAAACTTGTAAAAGCGGATAAAAAAATTACTCCTGAAGAAAATAAATATTTAAAAGAGTTGTTTTTTGCCTGGGAATCTGAATACGAAGGAGCTTAATGGATTCAAGTAGCTTATATCAAGTTCTGTGTCTTATATTTTTGTCCTGTTTTCCTGGCTAAAGTCGTTCTTTTTTCTTGATTCTTGTATCTAGATTCTTATGTTCTGTTTACCCCCCGATCATCTTTTTTATTTCATTTAACTTCATCAGTGCCTCTACAGGTGTTAACGTATTGATATCGGTTCTCTGAAGTTCATCTTTAATGTTTTCCAACACAGGATCATTCAATTGGAAAAAACTTAATTGCATATTTTCATTTTCTGATTTTCCTTTTTCCGAGTGTTCGGAACTTTGAACTTTAAAGGTAGAATTTTGAACTTCCCCTGCCTGAAATCCTTTTTTATTCTTGATCCTTGTATCTTGATTCTTTGTATTGCCCTTTTCTCTCTCGCTTTCTAATTGTGCAAGAACTTCATTCGCTCTGTCCAGCACTTTTTTAGGCATCCCTGCCATTTTTGCTACGTGTATACCAAAACTGTGTTCGCTTCCTCCGGCAACTAATTTGCGCATGAATAAAATTTTATTTCCTATTTCTTTTACTGAAACATTATAATTTTTTATTCTTGGTAACGAATTGGTCATTTCATTTAATTCATGGTAGTGTGTTGCAAATAAAGTTTTTGCCCTTGCAATAGGATTTTCATGAATGTATTCTGCAATTGCCCAGGCGATTGAAATGCCGTCATAGGTGGACGTTCCTCGGCCTATCTCATCTAATAAAATTAAACTCTTGTCCGATAAGTTATTTAAGATACTCGCAGTCTCATTCATCTCAACCATAAATGTTGATTCACCTGATGAGATATTATCTGAGGCTCCTACTCGGGTAAATATTTTGTCTACTAATCCCAAATTTGCATGTTTTGCAGGAACAAAACTTCCCATCTGTGCCATCAGTACTATCAAGGCTGTTTGCCGCAATAGGGCAGATTTACCACTCATATTCGGACCGGTGATCATGATTATCTGCTGCTGATTATTGTCCAAATAAACATCATTCGCGATATATTCTTCGCCTACAGGCAATTGCTTTTCAATCACAGGGTGACGACCATCTTTAATATCGATGATGTCATTTTCAAAAATATGCGGACGAACGTAATTGTTTTTTTGTGCAATAGTTGCAAAAGAAAGTAGGCAGTCTATTCGTCCTATCAGAGAAGCGTTTAATTGAATGATGGAAATAAAATCCATTAATTCAATAACGAGGTCATTGAATAATTTTACTTCAAGTTCCTGTATCTTTTCTTCAGCACCCAATATTTTTTCTTCGTAAATTTTCAGTTCAGGAGTAATATAGCGTTCCGCGCCGGTTAATGTTTGTTTGCGCATCCAGTCGGCAGGAACTTTGTCTTTATGT